>NZ_JAIWPT010000013.1 GCF_021191695.1 Proluteimonas luteida | reverse complement strand
TCTCGACCCGCCACGCCAGTCGACACGATGGCGGGTCGAGACCCGCCCTACCTCTGTTGACCCGCAAACCGATGTGAAGGGCGCCCGGCAAGCCGCGCCGGCAGCCAAAGACTGTCGCGTGCGCGGAGCGGGCTGCGTTCAGAGCCCGGCGAGCTGGCGCGAGGCGACCACGGCCTCGACCCGGTTGCGCACGTTCAGTGCGCGGAAGATCGCCGCGAGGTGGATCTTGACCGTACCTTCGCTGATGTTGAGGTCGCGCGCGATGCTCTTGTTGGGCTTGCCCATCGCCAGCAGCCGCAGCACGTCGAGCTGACGCTCGGTCAGCAGCGAGCGCAGGCCGCTCAGCGACGCGTCCGCGTGCGCTTCGCCGATCGCCGGCCCGGGCGCCGGCGGGGCGTCGGGATTGAACAGCATCGGCGGGATGTAGACCCCGCCCGACAGCACCAGCCGCACCGCCGACAGCATGATGTCCGGCGAATACGCCTTGGGGATGTAGCCGCGCACGCCGATGTCGAGCAGCGCCTTCATCTGCCGGCCGTCCTCGGCGCCGGACAGCACCACCACCGGCAGTCCGGGATGGCGTTCGCGCACCTCGACCACGTGCTCCAGGCCGTTCGCGCCCGGCATCGACAGGTCCATCAGCAGCAGGTCGAACGCGGCATCGCGGGCGAGCAGCGCATGCAGCTCGTCGATGGTCATCGCGGTCTCGAACGTCGCGTCGTCGCCGAGTTCGGCGAGCTTGCCCTTGACCCCTTCGAGGATCAGGTGATGGTCGTCCGCGATCAGTATCTTCATCCAGCGTTCTCCCGGCGGGCCGGTGCGCAACGCGGGCGGCAACGCGACCAGCGGCACGATAGACGCAGCACCGACGCGCACGCAAGGCGCGCACCTGCACGAACGGCATAGTCCCTACGGTGTATGGCCGCCGGCCGGCGTGGCGCCGAACATCCCGATGTTGGCGACCAGCAAGGGGCATGCCGTGGCGACACGCGCACTGGCGGTGCGGAACCGGAGGAATGGCATGCCGTGGCGTGGACGCCGCGCCGCGCGCCGCATGCTGTTGTGGGTGCTGCTGCTGGCGGCCGTCGCGGCGGGCGGCGCGGCGCAGGCGGGAACATTCGACTGGCGCACGCGCGGGGTGCTGTTCCGCGTCGTCGCATTGCCCGTGCAGACGCCGGCGCCGGCCGTGGATGCCGATGGCGGGGCCGCGGCGGTAGATCTCGAAGCGGCAGATGTCGAAGCCGGGGACGTCGAAGCGGACCTACCGTCGACCACTGTCGCGGCGACCGCCGAACCCAGCTACATCTTCGCGACGATCCACTACGGCACGCCGGATGCGCTGCTGCTGTCGCTGCCGGCGCTCAGGCACCACCTCGCGCAGACCACGGTGCTGGTCAACGAGGTCGACCTGGGCGCCGACTGGCAACCGGAATACGAGAGCTACCGGCGCCTGCCCGAGGGCCAGCGGCTGCAGCGGATGATCGGCGAGGACGCGTTCGCCGAGCTGCAGCGGCTGCTGCCCGATCGCGACCCCGCGGCGCTCGACCGGCTCAAGCCGTGGGTTGCGATGAGCCTGCTGGAGTTTCCGTTCGACAGCGACGAGAAGAGCATCGACGCGCTGCTGCAGGATTGGGCGACCGCGGGCGGCCTGCGCAAGACGCATCTGGAAAACCTGCCCGACCAGCTGGCCGCGCTCGACTGCGTGCCTGCGCACGAGTACGCGCGCGTGCTGCAGCAGCGCCTGCTCGGCGGCTGGTCGTTCGACCTCGATGCCGAGCGCACCGTCGGCTACTACCGCGAGCGCGACCTGGCCGCGTGGCTCGACGACATCGACGGCAGGCACGGCCTGACCGGCGCCGCGCTGGCCGCCGAGGCGGAGGCGCAACGTTGTCTGATCAGTGTGCGCAATGCGCGCTGGCTGCCGGTGCTGCAGGACCTGCTGCGCGCAGGCGGCGCGTTCGTCGCCGTCGGCGCGATCCACCTGACCGGGGAGCAGGGCCTGCTGGTGCAGCTCAGCCGCAGCGGCTTCGACGTCAGCGTGGAACCGTGGTGAACCGCGACGACGCCCGCGCGGGCCGCACACGCACGCCGCCGGCGGATTCTCCGCACGGGCGGTTGCCGCACGCCGGCGGCGACGGCGCCATCCCGGCAATGGAGACAGCATGACGACGAAGGGACTGAGACAGGTGTTCTGGGGGCAGGGCAGTTTCCTGTCCGCGCAGCACCTGCAATGCCAGGACGCCTGGCAGCGCGGCTACAGCCTCAGCCTGCACGCGCAGGCGGTGCCGTTCTACTGGGGCTACGAGGTCCTGCAGCTGCGCGAGGACGCGCTCGGCAGCGGCGTCGTCGATCTCGACCGCTTCACCCTGTACACCCGCGACGGCGAGCGCATCAGCGGCGGCACCTCCTACAGCCATGCGCGCGGCAACGCGCGGGTGCCGGCGCGGAATCTGGCCGAGCTGCAGGTCACGACCAAGGATCCGGTGTCGCTGTACCTGGTGATGCAGCGCGACCGCACGCTCGATACGCATGCGCGCGGCAACGGCCGCCTGTCGCCGCGGCACTGGCTCGACGCCAGCGAGGTCGCCGATCCGTTCGACCCCGCGTCGGCCGCTGCGGACGTCGATTTCCTCGGCTACCAGCTGCAGATCGTCACCAGTCTCGACGATGGCGCCGAGGCCTTGCTGCAGAGCTGCGAGGCCTACAAGTTCGCCGAGATCGTCGCCACCGCGCCGGGCCGCTACAAGCTGGCCGGCGACTACGTGCCGCCGGTCGTCGCGCTGTCGGCGTCGGACAACCTCGCGCGCTGGACCCGCGCGCTGCGCGACCTGCTGGTCTCGCGCGGCCAGGACTTCGCCGCCGCCAAGCGCCAGCGCGGCATCCGCGCCGCGTCGACCAGCGCCCAGGAGGTCATGCGCCTGGTGATGATGCAGAGCTTCGCGCGCTACATCTGCGCGTTCCAGGAGCATGCGCGGCTGGGCATCGTCTCGCCGTACCCGCTGTACCAGCAGCTGCGCGAACTGGTCGCCGAGTTCTCCGCGTTCTCCGAGGACATCAGTTACTTCGGCGGGCTGCGCGGCGATCCGGCGCGGACCGAACTGCCCGACTACGACCACGAGAACCTGCGGCTGTGCTTCCGCCGCGGCTTCGAGCGCGCCGAGACGCTGATCAAGGCGCTGACGGTGGGTGCCGAGGTCGGCATCGCGCTGACCTACGACGGCCAGTTCTACAAGGCCGCGTTGCCGCCGAAGCTGTTCGAGTCCGACAAGACCCGGTTCTACCTCGCGTTCGAGTCCGACGTCGGCGGTCAGGAACTGTTCCAGCGGCTCTCGCGCACCGGCAAGATCGCCCCGGTCGAGGAGATGCCGCGGCTGCTGCAGGCGGCGCTGTTCGGGCTGAAGATCGACCTGCTGCCGGTGCCGCCCGAGGAGCTGCCGCAGAAGACGCCCAACACGACCTATTTCCTCGTCGATACCCATCACCCGTTCTGGGGAATGATCCGCAACAACCGCAACATCGCGGTGTTCAGCGACCTGCCGTCCGACGAGACCGTCATCAGGCTCTACCCGGTCGGGGCAGAGGAGTGAGGCGGTGAGCGTCACTCGCCCGCCTGCTGCGACCGCCGCCGAACGCCCGTGGCGGCGCGCCTTGCCACGGACGCCCGGCGACCGTCCGGCGACGGCGTCGATCGACTCTCAACCTCTGGGGACCGGACGATGAGCCGCCTGTTCGACCATTTCGTCCCGCTGTTCTCGTTCGGGCTCGAACTCGACGAGCAGATCGCGCAGGGCCGGGTCGAGCGCAGCGTTGCCGACGTGCACGGCGCGGCGAAGACGCTGATCGATCGTGCGCGCAACGCCGCGCTGGCGGCCGGCCACCGGCCCGAGCATGTCGAGTCGGCGACGTTCGCGCTGGTCGCCTGGCTCGACGAGGTGGTCGCCCGCAATCCGGCGTTCTGGGGCGGCTCCACGCCGCTGCAGGTGGCGCTGTTCAACACCAACAACGCGGGCAACGAGTTCTTCTACAACCTCGGCAACCTCAAGGCCGGCGAGGACGAGGTGCGCGAGGTCTACTACCACGCGCTGCTGGCCGGCTTCGTCGGCCAGTACTACTACGAGACCGGCGACACCGGCGAGCTGGGCAAGCTCAAGGAGCTGCACGCGCGCCAGCTGCCGGTCGAGCCGGCGCCCACGCACGTGCTGCGCGAGGAGAAGATCACCCCGCAGCCGTACGCGGGCAAGGATCCGTCCGGGCCGCGCTATCCGCGGCAATGGGACCGGCTGCTGCTGAAGGCGGGCCTGGCGGTCGCGCTGCTGATCCCGCTCGCGTACCTGGCGTGGTTCTTCCTGACCCCGGAGACCGACCGCGGGCCCAGCGTGCAGCAGCTGGTCGACCGCCAGCTCGCGACCTACCACTGCGCCGACCTCGTCGCCACCGTCGATCCCGACAACGCGGTCGCCGTCAGCGGCTACGCGGCGACGCCCGACGACGTCGAACGGCTGCGCCGCGACATCGCCGCGACCGCCGGGGTGAAGTCGGCGGCGTTCGACGTGCGCGTGCGCATCTGGCCGCACTGCGAGGTCATCGCGCTGCTCAAGCCCTACCGCGAACGCAATCTGGCGCAGCGCATGGGACTCGAGGTCACGCCGACCACCGGCCATTCCGACCGCTTCGTCGAGAACGAGCGCGTCATCGTCAACCTGACCAACGCCAACCAGAGCGGCTACCTGTACGTCGACTACTACACCGTCGAAGGCCAGGTCGCGCACCTGTTCCCGGCCGACGGCGAGCCCGACAGCACGCGTCTGCTGCAGCCGGGCGAACGCTTCGACGTCGGCGCCGCGCAGCAGACCTGGACCATCGGTCCGCCGTTCGGCCAGGAGCTGATCACCGTGATCGCCTCGCCGGTCCCGCTGTTCGACCAGCCGCGGCCGCTGGTCGAGGACGACGCGCGCGAATACCTGGCGCGGCTGCGCGGCGCGCTGGCCGCCGGCGACGACGCCGGTCAGGCGGCGAACTTCCTGATCATGCAGACCGAGCCGGACCGCAACGCCGGAGGTGTGCCATGAGCCTGCTCGCACGATTCAGCGGCCTGTACGCGCGCGTTCCCGGGCTGTCGTGGATCGCGCGGCTGCAGAAACCGCTGCTGCGCAACGTGCTCGCGGTCGCCGTCGCGCTGGTGCTGGCGCTGCTGCTGGTGTGGGTGCTGATCGGCCTGCTGCCGCTGGTGCCGGGACGCTTCTGGCAGCTGGCCGGGCTGTGCCTGATCGGCTTCGCGGTGCTGTGGTGGTTCCTGGTCGGCGCCAAGCGCTATTCGCGCCGCGGCTTCAGCAACAAGCGCATCGGCGACCTCGGCCCCGGCAATCCGGACGACGAACGCGAACCGCTGGCGCGGATGCGCGCGGCGATCGCCGAGGCCAAGGGCACGATCCGGCGCTCGCCCGACATCGACAAGGGCCGCGACCCGCTGTACCGGGTGCCGTGGCTGCTGTTCCTCGGCGATGCCGACGCCGACACCACGGCGCTGCTGGCGTCGGCGTCGCGGGTCTCGCCGTTCCCGCCGCCGACCCAGGCCGGCGCCGATCCCGACCCGCTGTGGCGCTGGTGGTTCTTCCGCTCGATGATCGCGATCCAGATGCACGCGCGCGTGGTCTGCGAGCCCGGCGCGCGCCTCGATCGCGGGCTGTGGTACCAGGCGCTGCAGCTGCTGCGCAGCGAACGCGACAAGCTGGCGCTCAACGGCATCGTGGTCTGCGTGTCGGCGCAGACCCTGCTCGGCAGCGCGGACCAGGTCAAGGCGGCGGGGATCCGCCTGCGGCGCCTGGTCGACGAGGCGATGGAACACCTGCAGATCCGGCCACCGGTCTACTTCGTCGTCACCGGCCTCGACCAGCTGCACGGCTACGCCGACTTCCGCGCCGCGTTGCCGGCCGAGGCCTTCGAGCAGGCGCTCGGGTTCCGGCTGGCGGACAGCGAGGTCGTCAGCGCGGCGACGTCGGGCCGGCTCGACGACATCCTCGGCCCGGTCGTCGAGCGCCTGCACGCGCTGCGCGAGACCGCGCTGCGCAGCCAGTCGACGCCCGACAAGCGGCGCGGCGTGTTCGAGTTCGTGCAGGCGTTCCCGCGCATGGCCGACGGGCTGCGGATCTTCGTCGACCAGCTGCTCGCCGACAATCCCTTCCAGCGCACGCCGCGCTGGCGCGGCCTGTACTTCGCCGGCGGCGGCGGCGCGGGGCATGCAGGCGGCGCGTTCGTCGCCGACCTGTTCACCCGCTTCCTGCCCAGCGACCAGCCGCTGGCCACGCCCAGCCTCAAGGGCAGCGCCGGCCGCATGACCGGCGCGGGCCTGGGCGTCGCGGCGATGCTGGGGCTGTCGGCGTACCTGAGCTACGGCCTGTTCACCGCGTGGCAGGAGGACACCCAGCTGCTGGCGCAGACCCGCGCCGCCTGCCAGGAGACCCAGGGCAGCGGCGCCGGCGGCCGCATCGCCTGGGTCGCCGCCTGCGGCCGCACGATCCAGCAGCTCGAGGCGGCTGCCGCCGGCACCTCGCTGGGATTCGGCATCCGCCGCAGCGACCGCGACATCGACGCGTTGAAGGCGCGCGTGGTCGAGGATTTCTCGCGGCTGATCCTGGCGCCGTACGACCAGATGCTCGGCGCCGACCTGGCCCGTGGCGAGGTCGGGCTCGACCACGCGCTCGCGGTCGCGCAGCGGCTGCGGCTGCTCGATCGCTGCCGTCGCCAGCGCGCGGAGTGCGAGCAGGAAGCGGCCGGCAACGTCGTGTTCGATGCGCAGTCGCGGCTGTTCGCGCCGTTCCAGTCCGGCGACGGCGACATTGCTGTCAACCGCGAGCGCGCCGCCGCCCTGTTCGACACCTACCTGGGCTATCTGCGCTGGCAGCACCGCGGCATGCTCAACGACGAGCAGCAGCGCCTGCTCGGCGAGTTCGAGAAGATCGCCGCGCGCTACCAGCCGCGCCCCGCCGACCTGGAACAGTGGGCCGCCGCCCGACGCGACCCGGTGCGCCTTGCCGACTACTGGCTGCCCGCCGACCGCGTGGTCGGCGTCGAGGCCGGGTCGCTGCCGGAGATCCCCGCCGCCTACACCCGCGAGACCTGGGACGGCGTGGTGGCGCCGTGGCTGGCAACGGTCGCCGACCGCCTGCCGGCGCGCGCCGCGGCGACCGACGCATTCCGCGCGGACTACTTCGGCGCCTACTTCGCCGCCTGGGGCGCGTTCCAGGCCCGCTTCCTGGAGGGCGCGCAGCTGTGGCGCGGGCACTACGACGAACTCGCCGTGCGCGCGGGCGGCGCCGACAACCCGTACCGCTTTTTTTTTGACAGTGCCCAGCACCACCTGTTCGGACTGCCGCTGAAACTCGGCGCCGGTGGTCGCTGGGCGAACGCGTGGGCCGCGGCCAGATCCGACTGGCTGCGCGGCTGGCGGCCGATCGGCGGGTTCCTCGGACAGACCGTCAAGGGTTGGTTCGGCGGCGGCCCGGTGGTCGAGCCGCCGCCGTGGCTGCCGGCGATGCAGCAGAGCCTGCGCGACGTGCTGGCCCGGCAGCAGCCGCTGTACGCCAAGGCCTACCTGCAGCTGGAGGCCGATGGTGCCGGGCAGGAGATGTACCGGATCGCCGCGGCCTTCTACCAGGCGCGCGGCCGGCCGGCCGACGGGCCGGGCGCCGACTATGCCGAGCTGCTGCAGTCGCTGGAAAAACCCGACGAGCAGGCGGCCACCGAGTTCAGCGGCGCGGACATGGCCGCGTGGTCGGTCGTGCAGGGGCCCGCCCGGTTGCTGCTGCTGCTGACCGTGCAGCGCGCCGCGCAGTACGTGCAGACCCGCTGGAACGACAGCGTCGTGCAGCCGATGGCGGCGTTGCCGGCGCACGAACAGGTCGATGCGCTATACGGTGCGCAGGGCAAGCTGGACGCGTTCGTCAACGACTGGCTGGCGCCGTTCATCACCGAGCGCGAGCGCACCCCGGTCGAGGTCGGCGGCATCGCGCTGCCGTTGTCGAGCGGCTTCCAGGACGTGGTCAGCGGCAAGCGCCAGTTCATGCCGCTGCTGGGCGAGGACAAGCCGTTCATGGCCGGCAACTTCGTCTTCGCCGGGCCCAGCCAGGCCGGCGCGTTGCGCGAGGCGCCGGAAGGCACCGTGCTGGAGATCGACTGCAAGGAACGGCTGTACCGCGCGGTGTCGAACGCGCCGTCGCTGGCCGAGGCCAAGGCCTCGGTGTTCTGGTCGCCGCAGTCGTGCGTCGAGGCGCGCATCCGCATCGCGCTGCAGCCGCCCGACGCGCTGGATTCGATGATGGACGGCGGCGCGCCGACCGGCGATCCGCTTGCTGCACCGCCAGCCGCGGCCGCCGAGCCGGCGCTGCAGCTGACCCGGATCTATTCCGGCCCCGAGGGGTTCCGCGAGCTGGTCGAGGATTTCTCCGACGGCGTGCAGGACTACCCGGCCGTCGCGTTCCGCGACGCCTACACCCCCGCGCAGTGGAGCGAGCTGGTGCCGCGCCTGCGCGAGGCCGGCTTCAGCGGCGTGCGCGTGCTGCTGCAGGTCGAACCGACCGACGAACTCAACCGCTACCTCTCGGCACGCGACCGTCCGGCAAGCGTGCCGGCGTCGATCGTCGACCAGGGCCCGACCGCGCTGTCCCAGGAGATTCCCGATGCACATTGACATCAGCGAGTGGCTGAAGCCGATCCGCGACGACGCGCCATGCGGCGACGACGTCAGTTTCAGCGACACCTTCGACCGCATCCGCGAGGCGCGCCGCGCCGACGACCCCAACCTGTCGCAGGGCGACTGGGAACACGAGCTCAAGGTCGCCAACTGGCGCGAGGTCATCACCCTGGCCGGGCGCATGCTCGGCGAACAGAGCAAGGACCTGCAGGCGGCCGCGTGGCTGGGCGAGGCGCTGATCGCCCAGCACCACCTCGACGGTGCGATCGCCGCGTTCGAGCTGCTGGCCGCGCTGCAGGAGCAGTACTGGGACGGCCTGTACCCGCTGGTCGACGACGGCGACCTCGACGAGCGCGCCGCCAAGATCGCCTGGTTCCGCGACTACGGCACGCTGGCGCTGCTGGGCCTGAAGCTGGGCGAAGGCGAGGGTGGCTACACGCTGGCCGACTGGCAGGTCTCGCGCGACGTCGACAACCTCGCGCGCCAGGACGCCAACGCCCACGAGCAGGCGCTCGGCGAAGGCAAGCCCAGCGGCGAGATGTTCGACAAGGCGATCGACGCCAATCCCGACGGTGTCCTGCTGGCCTGGCACGAACGGATCGCGCTGGCGCTCGAGGCGTTTGGCCGCTTCAAGGCGGTCAGCGACGCGAAACTCGGTAATGCCGGCCCCAGCCTGGCGAAGCTCGAGGACCAGCTCAAGCGCCTGCAGCAGATCGTCACCCGCGCCGCCAGGGCGAAAGGCCTGATCGCCGACAGCGCCGCTGCCGGGGCCGGGACCGGCGCCGATGACGAGGCGGCCGCCGCCGACGGCACGTTGCCGGCGCCCGCGGCACCCGCCCCCGTCGGCGGCGCGCTGAACCTGTCGACCGGCGGCGTCGCATCGAAAGCCGCAGTAGTGCGCTCGCTGGTCGAGATCGCCGCGTGGTTCCGCCGGGTCGAACCGCACAGCCCGGTGTCGTTCCTGCTCGACCGCGCGGTCGCGTGGGCCGACACCCCGCTCGACCAGTGGCTGGGCGAGGTGCTCGGCGACGATGCCGCCCTGTCGCGGATCCGCAGCCGCATTGGCCTGCCGGACTGATTTCCAGCGTTCCAACACCAAACGGCATAGGCCTTCGATCGGCCGTCCGTCGGATTTTTAACCCCCCGACCGCCGCCTAGACTCGTTTCACGGCTTGAGGTTCGCGGCGGGCCATCACCAGGAGAAACACGCATGGCCAAGAAAGAAAGCACCCAGCACAAGCTCGACCGCGTGCGGGCGCCGCGCGTCCAGCTGACCTATGACGTCGAGGTCGGCGACGCGATCGAGAAGAAGGAACTGCCGTTCGTCGCCGGCGTCGTCGGCGACTTCTCCGGACAGCCCGCCGAGCCGCTGGCGAAGATGAAGGAACGCAAGTTCGTCAACATCGACAAGGACAACTTCGACGACGTGCTCAAGGGCATGAAGCCGCGGGTCCAGACCCAGGCCGAGAACCGGCTCAAGGGCGACGGCTCGAAGATCGGCGTGGAACTGACGTTCAACAGCCTGGAGGACTTCAGCCCCGAGCGGGTGGTCAACCAGATCGATCCCCTGCGCAAGCTGCTCGAGGCGCGCCAGCGCCTGGCGGACCTGCGCAACAAGATGGCCGGCAACGACAAGTTCGAGGAACTGCTCAGCGACGTGCTGAAGAACACCGACCAGATCACCCGGCTCAGCAAGGAGCTGCCGTCGTCGGAGGACGACGCGTGACCGGCACCGGCACCTTCTCGAACGCATCGCACGCAACCACCCGGGGACACCGACATGGCTGAAACACAGACCCAGACCGCGCCTGCCGCGGCCGCCGAAGCCGCCGAGAGCGGCCTGCTCGACCAGATCATCTCCAAGAGCCGGATCGCGCGCTCGGACAGCGAGCGCGACCGCGCCCGCGACCTGATCGGCGAACTCGTCGGCCAGGTCATGGACGGGACCATCGTGATCTCGAACGACGCCATCGCATCGCTCGACGCGCGCATCGCCGACATCGACCGGCTGATCTCCGACCAGCTGTCGGCGGTGATGCACACGCCGGAGTTCCAGAAGCTGGAGGGTTCCTGGCGCGGGCTCAAGTACCTGGTCGACAACACCGAGACCAGCACCACGCTGAAGATCAAGGTGTTCAACTGCACCAAGAAGGACCTGGTCAAGGATTTCAGGAACGCGTCCGACTTCGACCAGTCCAACCTGTTCAAGAAGATCTACGAGGAAGAGTACGGCACCTTCGGCGGCGCCCCGTTCGCGACCCTGATCGGCGACTACGAGTTCACCCGCCATCCCGAGGACATCTACCTGCTCGAGGAGATCTCGCACGTGGCGGCCGCGGCGCACGCGCCGTTCCTGTCGGCGGCGTCGGCCGAGCTGCTGGGTTTCGACGACTTCACCGAGCTGTCGGGCCCGCGCGACCTGGCCAAGATCTTCGACACCGTCGAATACGCCAAGTGGAAGTCGTTCCGCGCGTCCGAGGATTCGCGCTACGTCGGCCTGGCGATGCCGCGCGTGCTCGGCCGCCTGCCGTACGGGCCGGACACCGCGCCGGTGGAGGCGTTCAACTACACCGAGGACGTCAGCGGCAAGGAGCACGACCGCTACCTGTGGACCAACGCCGCCTATTCGCTGGGGGCACGGGTCACCGATGCCTTCGCCAAGTACGGCTGGTGCGCGGCGATCCGCGGCGTCGAGGGCGGCGGCCTGGTCGAGGGCCTGCCCACGCATACCTTCAGCACTGACGACGGCGAGGTCGCGCTCAAGTGCCCGACCGAGATCGCGATCACCGACCGCCGCGAGAAGGAGCTGGCCGACCTGGGCCTGGTGCCGCTGGTGCACTGCAAGGGCACCGACTACGCGGCGTTCTTCTCCACCCAGTCGGCGCAGAAGCAGAAGGAGTACAACACCGACGCGGCCAACGCCAATGCGCGCCTGTCCTCGCAGCTGCAGTACATCTTCGCGGTCTCGCGCATCGCCCACTACCTGAAGTCGATGATGCGCGACAAGGTCGGCAGCTTCGCCTCCAAGTCCAGCGTCGAGAACTTCCTCAACACCTGGATCGCGCAGTACGTGCTGCTCGACGACAACGCCTCGCAGGAGCGCAAGTCGCAGCTGCCGTTGCGCGAGGCCCGGATCGAGGTGGCCGAGATCCCCGGCAAGCCCGGCGCCTACAAATCCGTCGCGTTCCTGCGACCGCACTACCAACTCGACGAGCTCAGCGTGTCGCTGCGCCTGGTGTCCGAGCTGCCCAAGTCCGCCCGCTGAGTGCGGGCGCTGATCCAACTTCACCAACAGGAGATTCAAGATGTCCACCACCGACATGTTTCTGATGATCGACGGAATCAAGGGCGAGTCCGCCGACGAAAAGCACAAGGACGAGATCGACGTGCAGTCGTGGTCCTGGGGCGAGTCCAACGCGGGTTCGATGGCGCTGGGCGGCGGTGGCGGCACCGGCCGCGTGCAGATGCAGGACTTCAACTTCACGATGCTGATGAACAAGGCATCGCCGATGCTGATGGACGCCTGTGCCCAGGGCGCCCACATCAAGAAGGCGGTGCTGACCTGCCGCAAGGCCGGTGGCGGCCAGCACGAGTACCTGGTCATCACCTTCGAGGACCTGATGATCTCCAGCTACCAGACCGGCGGCGGCGGCGGCAACACGCTGCCGATGGAGTCGATCAGCTTCAACTTCTCCAAGATCACCCAGGACTACAAGCCGCAGGCCGCGGCCGGCACGCCGCAGGGCTCGGTGTCCAAGAGCTACAACCTCAAGACCAACAAGGCGGCGTGAACGCCTTGCCGGTGGCGGTCATCGGGGCGCGGCAGCCCGCATGCGCAAGGCATGCGGGTCTGCCGCAACCGGCCTCGGTCCCGGGCGCGTGGCGGTGCGATGGCCCTGAAGCGGGGATCCCGGCATGCGCCGCAGCCTGATCGAACGCCTGAGCTCGGAACGCGACGACGAGCCGCGCCATGCGCAGGACTACCGCTCGATCAACGATCTGCGCGATGCGGTGACGCGCGATCTCGAGGAACTGCTCAACACCCGCTCGGAGGGCTTCCGGGTCCTGCCGCTGGCCTTTCCGGAATGCCGCGAATCGTCGCTGACCTACGGCATCCCCGATTTCTCGTCGCAGGGACTGCTCGGTCCACAGGACCGCGACCGGGTCCGGCGCGCGCTGGAGAAGGCGATCCACCTGCACGAGAAGCGCCTGACCCGGGTGCGCATCGCACTCGAGCCCCCACGCGAACACGAACGCGCGCTGCGCTTCCGCGTCGACGCCGTGCTCGATCTCGGCGCCGATCACGAGAAGGTACGCTTCGACGCGGTGCTGCAGCTGGCCACGCAGGTGTGCGCGGTCAGCTGAAACGCATGCGGGCGTCGCATCGCGTAGAGCGTGCTCCGCTGGAAAGTCCTGGTTCCTGGCCGAGTCCCGGGAGTCGCGGTCGTAGGTCGGGGCCACGCCCCCGACGCCAGGATTTCAGACCAGGCGGAATGGACGGATCCCCCGCACCTCGTGAATCCGGAGCGCCGTGCACGTCGGCCGGGTGGGCCGACCGACGCTGGAGGCATTCCACGCACTTCACTCGACCAGCAGCGCCACCCTGGCCGCCATCCGCAGGTTGTGTTCGAGATGGTCGGCAAGGTGCCTGCGCCAGGCCGCGGCATCGGCGCCTGGCGCGTCGCCGGGCAGGGGCTCGCCGCTGGCGGCCATGGCGTCGGCCAGGTCCGCCAGCAGCATGCCGCGGTCGCGACTGCCGTCCAGCAGCAGCACCAGTTCGCGCAGCACCCGGTCTTCCAGCGCGACCGTCGACGGCCGCAGCGAAGTCACCAGGTCGCCGCCCCGCTGCAGTTGCGCCCGCGCCAGCGGACTGGCCTTCGGGCGGGCGTCCGGCTGCGCGGCGAACCGGGCGGCGTCGCAGCGCACCTCCACCAGTCCGAAGCGCAGCGCCGCCACCAGGGTCTCGCGCAGCATGGCCGCGTCGTCGTCCACGTCGGTACCCGCGGCAACGCGCGTGCGCGCCGCCGCCAGCAGTGCGTCGAAACCGATGCAGGCCGGATGACGTTCGCCGATGATCGCCAGCGCCGCCTTCGGCACCGGGGCATCGACCCGCAACGCCGAACCGGCGCGATTGCTGAAGCGGGTCCACGCGCCGGGCGCTGGATCGATCGGGTCCGGATCGCTGTCGATCTCGCCACACAGCTGCAGCGCGTCCAGCGCGGCCGGGTCCGCGCGCAGGTGCGGCGCCAGAACCGCGCGGCACAGCAGCGTCTGGCGGAAGCGCCGGCCCTTCAGGAAGTCGAGGTACTGCTCCTTCAGCAGCACGTCGCGCGTCGCCATCTCGGCAAGCATGCCGGCGATCGCGTCCGGCGCGACGTCCTCGGCCATCTCGCTGTAGTCGGCCTCGGCGAGGAACCGCATGCCGAAGCGCGCCGCATGCGCGGCAAAGTCGGTGATCGACACCGGCTCGTTGATCTGCGCCAGATCGTCGTGGAACAGCACCGCCGGGTCGGTGCCGGCGATCAGGCTCTCGACCTCGTGCCGGACCGTCGCCGCGTACGGGCCGTCGCCGAGCACGCCGTGCTCGAGGAAGCGCAGCAGCGCGACCGCCTGGCGGATCTTCATGTGCGGGTCGGCGACGTCGCGGGTATGGAAGCGCAGCATCTGCCAGAACATCCGCCGGATGTGGCAGCCCGGCAGCGTGTTGTAGCTGATGTAGGCGACGCCGTTGCCGGTCAGGTGGTCGCGGCACAGTGCCAGCAGCGCATCGCGGACCGCGTCGGGCACCCAGGAGTAGAACCCGTGCGCGCAGATGTAGTCGAAGTCCGGCGCGGGCGGTGTCCAGGTGGTCAGGTCGGCGACCTGCAGGTGCAGGTTGTCGAGGCCGAGCTGCCGGCGCAGCTGTTCGCCACGCGCGATCGCGACGCCCGACATGTCGATGCCGACGAACTGCGAACCGGGCCAGGCCTGGGCCAGCGGCAGCAGGTTGGAGGCATCGCCGCAGCCGATTTCCAGATAGCGGCAGCGCGCCGGCGACGCCGCGGCAATGCCGTGCAGCCGGGCGATCGCCGCAAGCAGGTCGGGATGGGTCTGCGGGCGGACGTGGCCGGGGTAGTCGACGACGTCGTAGGCGAACCCGTCGTCGCCGTCGGCCGCCTGCGCGGGCGCGTCGGTCCTGGCGCGCACAGCGACGGGCGCGCCGTTCACGCGGCGACGAGCTTGAGCGCGAGCGCGGCGACCATCGCCTCGCGCAGTTGTTCGGGGGTGACCGGCTTGTACAGCACCGGGATCCGCGCCGCGCTGATCTCGCGCAGCCGCTCGGTCTTGGTCTCGCCGGTGATCAGCAGCCGGGCGAAGCCGCCGCCGCCCGTCGCGCGGTAGTGGTGCTGCAATGCGTTGATGACCTCCAGGCCGTTGCGGCCGCCACCCAGCTGCAGGTCGCTGACCACGATGTCCGGCGCCCGGTCCCAGTCGCGCGCGATCCGCAACGCGTCCTCGCCGCAGGACGCGGTGCGCACGTCGCAGCCCCAGCTGTCCAGCAGGATCTCCAGGCCTTCGAGGATCGCCGGCTCGTCGTCGATCGCCAGCACCCGCAGGCCGGTCACGTCGAGCGGTCGCTCGGGCAGCGCGCGCCGCGCGGCGCGGCAGACCCCGTCGGCGACCGGGACCTCGATCGTGAACAGCGTGCCGCGGCCGGGGCGCGAACGCAGCGTGATCGGGATCGCCAGCAGGTTGCACAGCAGGCGCACCGTCGACAGCCCGAGACCGAGCCCGTGGCTGTGGTGCTGGGCCGACGACGGCGGCCGGTCGTGGCACTGGAAGAATTCCTCGAACACGCGCTCGTGCAGCTCCGGCGCGATGCCCGGCCCGGTGTCCCAGACATCGATGCGGACCCGGTCGCCGCGGCAGCGCGCGCCGACCAGCACGCCGCCTTCGCCGGTGTAGCGGATCGCGTTGGAGACCAGGTTGTTGACGATCCGCGACAGCATCAACCGGTCGCAGTGCACGTGCGCGTCGGTCTTGCGCATGATCAGGCGCAGGCCACGCTGTTCGGCGTCCATGCGGAAGGTCCGGCTGGCCTCGTCGAACACGCTGTCGAGCGCGAAGCTGGCCGGCGCCGGCTGCATCGCGCCCGCCTCCAGCCGCGACAGGTCGAGCAGGGCGTTGAACAGGTGGTCGAGCGAGTGCACGCATTCCTGGATGTGGCGGATGCGGCTCAACCGCACCGGATCGTCCTCGCCCAGCACCAGCGCGGAGGAGAACAGCGTCAACGCCGACAGCGGCTGGCGCAGGTCGTGGCTGGCCGCGGCGAGGAAGCGCGTGCGGGCCTGGTTCGCGGTTTCCAGCGCGGCGTTCTTGCGTTCGAGTTCGAGCGTGGCCGCCTCGACCTGCCGGCGCATGTCGCGGTTGGCGCTCAGCAGCGCCGCTGCGTGCGCGTTGAAGCCATGCTGCAGCTTGCGTACCTCGCCGGTGCCGGTGATCGGCAGCGCCGGTAGTGGCCTGGCCGCATCGAAGCGGGACACCGCATCGGCGAGTTCGACGATCGGCTGCGCGGCGCGCGCTGCGCTGCGCCGCGCATGGCGCGCGACCAGCGCCAGTCCGGCGGCGAGCAGCAGCAGCGCGGCGGCCGGCAGCTGCCATGGCGATGCGGCGATGCCGGCCCCGTGGGCATGGGCGTACAGCGTGCCGATGCGACGGCCGGCGGCGTCGTGCAGCGCGACCGCGACCGGATCGCGGGTGCGCATCGGGCCGGCCTTCGCGACCGGCAGGCGCGCCGCATCGTCGATCGCCACCGAGGCCAGCATGCGGCCGTCGACCCAGGCCTCGGCCAGCCGCTGCAGTCCGGCCCGGTCGCCGTGGGCCAGCGACGACGCGGCCGCGAGCGCGGCCTGGCGGATCGCCATGTCGGCGGCCTGCGCCGACACCTGCTGCGCCTGCCAGGTCGCCAGGCCGAGCAGCGCGACCACCAGGGCCGCACCGAGCGCCGCGGCAGGTGCCATCGCCAGGCGCCACAACCGTCCGGCCAGCGTGTCGTCCGCCGGGACCGGCCGCGGCGTGCGCCCGGCCGCCACCCGCCGGCCGGGGATCCCGATGTCCCGCATTGCGATCCCCATCCTCCCGCCTTCACGTCGCCGGCACGACACCGGCGTCCATCACACAGGAACGAGAAACCGCACCCGCAACGGACAGGGGCCGCCGGTGATCGGCACGGTTCCGCCGCCTGGTGCGCATCAAATGTGTCACGCGTCACATAAATCCGAGCGGATTTCCGGAATCGGGCCGCCCGATGCCACCCTGTCGCGCGATCGCCGGTTGACAAACCGTTGCCGCTATCGCGTTCTGTATGCTCGTGTCCGCACACATCCTTTGGGGAAAGATGATGTCTTCAACGAATTCGACGCCGGTGCGGCAGCCTTGGCTGCGCCTGGCTGCCGGCGCCGGTCTGGCGCTGGCGATGGCCGCCTGCGGCAGGTCCGACGAGGCCGCCACCTCGCCTGCGCCCACCACGCCCGCCGCGGTCCAGGCCGAGGCCGCGGAGGAAGCGGCGAAAGTGCAGGAGGCCGCCGACGCCTCGATCGCCGCACTGTCGGTAGAGCAGCTGCGCGAGGAGGCCGGCCGCGCCTACCAGGAAAGCCGGCTGTACTCGCCGGCCGGCGAGAGCGCGATGGAGTACTACCTGGCGCTGCGCGAGAAGCAGGCGGGGGATGCGGCGGCGTCCAGCGCGCTGATCGACCTGCTGCCGGTGACCGTCATCGCCACCGAACAGAGCCGCGACCGCCAGGACTTCGCCGAAGCCCGCCGGCTGCTGGGCCTGATCGAGCGTGCCGACCCCGCGCATCCCGCGCTGGACCGGCTGCGCACCAGCATCGCCGAGGCCGAGGAACAGGCGGCGCGCCGCGCCGCGCAGCAGCTGCTCACCGCGGAGCAGGAAGCGCAGCGCCAGCAGCAGCTGCAGGCCGAGCGCGTGCAACAGCAGCAGGCCGCGCAGGCCGCCGCCGCGCAGGCCCTGCAGGCGGAACAGGAACGGGCCGCGCAGGAGGCCGCCCGCCAGCAGGCCGAACGCGAGGAAGCGGCGCGCCGCCAGGCCGCCGAGCGCGAGGAGGCCGCGCGCCTGGAGGCCGAGCGTCAGCGCCAGGCCGCGCAGGCGCCGCCGCCCCCCGCCGCGCCGACCCCGGCCCAGCTGCAGCCGATCAGCACGCCGGCGCCGCGTTATCCGGCCGATGCGCTGCGCGCCGGCACCAGCGGCGAGGTGCAGGTGGAGTTCACCGTCGGCGTCGACGGTTCGGTGACCAACGCCCGCGTGGTCCGCGCCGACCCGCCGCGCACCTTCGATCGCGAGGCATTGGCTGCGGTGCGCCGCTGGCGTTTCGAGCCGGTCGCCGCGCCGGTCACCACGCGCCGCACGATCGGGTTCTCGCCCGGCAATAACTGAGTTGCCCGGTGGCGTGGACGGAAAAGCCCGGCGAATGCCGGGCTTTTTCGTGGTTCATCGTCCAAGTCCGGGAAAGACGCGCGCCTTGCGTAGGTCGGCCCCACGCGGCCGACACGCGTGGTGTCCGGGTTTGCGAGATGCCGGGGGATCCGCCGATGACCGGGCGTCCCGCGTCGGGGGCGTTGCCCCGACCTACGACAGGTGAATCCCGGGAATCGGAGAAGAACCTTTTTCATGGCCCGTCCGGTGTTCCGCGCGTCGGCCGCGTCGGGCCGACCTACGGTCGCATCCGGCCGGGCCGCGCCGGGTGATGCTTCGCGTAGGTCGGGGCCACGCCCCGACGCGCGGGATGGCGGATGCGATGGCCGGCGATGTCGGCCCGGAGGCGTCGGGCGCGCCGCCGGTTCCGTCAGCCCGACGCGGGCGGATCAGCCCGAGACCGCCAGCTTCTCCTGCCGGTAGCGGTGCACCGCGGCGAACCACAGCAGGCCGGCGAGCGTCAGGCTGGCGGCGAGATAGATGCCCCAGACCTGCATCGGGATCGGCTCGGCGCGGATGATCTTCAGCAGCAGCTGGTTCTGCGCCAGGAACGGCACCGCGAACTGCCAGGCCTCGGTCTTGATCGGATTGATCATCAGCACGAAGCTCGGGACCATCGGCAGCAGCATCAGCCAGACCATGTGGCTCTGCGCTTCCTTCATGCTCTTGGCTGTCGCGGCCAGCAAGGTCAGCAGCGAGGTGCCGACCAGCAGCATCGGCAGCAGCACCAGCAGCATCCTGCCGATCGCCGGGAAGCTGACGTCGAGCATCCGTGCCGCGCCGGTGCCCGTCTGCGCGCTGAGCTTGAAGGCCAGCATCGTCAGCAGCAGCGACAGCACGCCGATCACGCAGGCCGCGGCGATCTTGCCGCTGACGATCGCGCCGCGCGTCGCGGGCGTGGCCAGCAGCGGTTCCAGCGACTGGCGCTCGCGCTCGCCGGCGGTCGCGTCGAGGATCAGGTAGGAGCCGCCGATGAAACTCGACAGGATCAGCAGGTAGGGCAGCAGCAGCGCGAGGATCACGCCGCGCTTGGCTTCCTCGGTCGCCAGGTCGCGGCT
The DNA here is from genome assembly GCF_021191695.1 of Proluteimonas luteida. Classification (GTDB taxonomy): domain Bacteria; phylum Pseudomonadota; class Gammaproteobacteria; order Xanthomonadales; family Xanthomonadaceae; genus Luteimonas; species Luteimonas luteida. The sequence goes on along the minus strand of NZ_JAIWPT010000013.1, from coordinate 112,131 downwards.
GCCGATGCCGATCGGCCGCACCACCGAGGGGTCGATGCCGCGCGCGAGCAGGCGCAGCGTGCCGACCTGGTCGCCGTAGGCGCCGATCGCCGCGCGCACCCGTGCCCTGGGCACCTCCGAACTGCGCCGCGTGCTGTCGCTGAGCAGCTCGACCGTCGCCGGCCGGCCCGCATGCCAGTCCTCGGCAAAGTCCGCGTCGATGGCGATCGCGACATCGACCTGCTGGCTGGCGATCGCCGCGTCCAGGTCGTCCGGCGGATCGACCGCGCGGATGCCCAGCGTCGCCAGGTGCGCGACCAGGTTCGGCGCGCGTTCGGCGCCGAGCACCGGCACCTCGAGGATCTTGTCCTGCTCGGTCTTCATGCGCTTCTCGGCCATGAAGTTCATGCCGAACATCATCAGCGGGTACAGCAGCGGGCCGAGGAACAGCGCCATGAACAGCGTGCGCCGGTCGCGACGGATGTCCAGCAGCTCCTTGCGCATCACGCACCACAGGGCTTTCAGGTTCGACGTTCCGCGATGCGCGCTCATGCCAGCAGGCCCTCCTCGGAACCGATCGCGCTGACGAAGGCGTCCTCCAGGTTCTGCGTGGCGAAGCGCTCGCGCAGTTCGTCGGCGGTGCCGGCGGCGACAACGCGGCCCTTGGCGATGATGACGATGCGGTCGCACAGCGCGGCGACCTCCTGCATGATGTGGCTGGAGAAGATCACGCAGCGGCCGTCGTCGCGCAGCTTGAACAGGAATTCGCGCATCGCGCGCGTGGTCATCACGTCCAGGCCGTTGGTGGGTTCGTCGAGGATCACGTTGCGCGGGTCGTGCACCAGCGCGCGCGCGATCGCGGTCTTGGTGCGCTGGCCCTGGCTGAAACCGTCGGTCTGGCGGTCGAGGATGTCGTCCATGTCCAGCTGCGCCGACAGCACCCGGATGCGCGCGTCGATCTCCGCCTTCGACATCCCGTGCAGCTCGCCGAAGTAGCGGATGTTCTCGCGCGCGGTCAGGCGCTTGTAGACGCCGCGCGCATCGGGCAGCACGCCGAGCACGCGGCGTACCGCGGCCGGGTCCTGCGCCGCGTCGATGCCGTCGACGACGACGCTGCCGCTGTCGGGCCGCATCAGCGTGTAGAGCATGCGCAGCGTCGTGGTCTTGCCGGCGCCGTTGGGGCCGAGCAGCCCGGTGATGCGGCCGTCCCCGGCGACGAAGTCGACACCGTCGACCGCAGCGACCGGGCCGGTCCTGGTCTTGAAGGTCTTGTGCAGTTGCTGGGCGGTGATCATCGAAAGTCCGTGATTCGTGATTCGTGATTGGTGATTGGAAGAAGCGGAGGGTCGCAACGGCGATCGCGATGGCTGACGGAAACGGCGTCGCGCTTTTGCCGTTTCGAATCACCCATCACGAATCACCCATCACGGCTCTTCACGGCTCCCACCCGTTGAAACTGGTGAACGGCGGCACCGGCCGCATCGCGTCGAGGCAGCTCGCATCGAGCGCCGCGGCGTCGGTGGATTCGATGAACTGCGCCAGCAGCTTGGGCATGCAGCCCAGTGCCAGCGTGCCGTGGCCCTGGCCCTTGAGCACGAGGTGGCGGCCGTTGGGCAGCTGCGCGAGCACGCGCTCGGCATAGCCCGGCGGCGTCACTGGGTCCAGTTCGCCAGACAGCAGCAGCGCCGGTGCGTCGGAGCGCAGCGGCGCGGTGTGGTCCGCCGGCGGCGCGCCGGCCGGCCAGGTGCGGCAGGCGCCGAAGAACATCCGGGCCACGCCGGGGCCGAGGATCGTGTCGGCGGCCCTGGCATCCTCCCTGTAGCGGCCGGCGTCCTCGGCGCAGATCACCGACCACTGCATGCCGCGGTTCATCTGCCCACCGACGCTGCTGTTCATCAGCTGCGACAGCGACAGCAGTGGCCCGTAGCGGCCGTGGCTGGCCTCGTCGAGCATCAGCGGCAGCAGCGACGCGGTCTGCGGCGCGTACGAGAACAGGAACGCGAGTCCGGTGACGGTATCCGGCGTCACCGTGCCGTCGCGCTGCTCGCCGCTGCCCGGGTCGCGGTAGGCGACCTCGACCGGCGCGGCCTGCAGTGTCGCCATCACCCCGCGCAGCTGGGTGTGCAGGTCGTCGGGGAAGCGCCGCCGGCACGCGGCGTCGGCGCTGCACTGGGTCGACTGCAGCGTCAGCGCGTCCTCGAAGGTGTGCGCGAACTCGCCGCCGACGACCAGGTCGTTCGGCGCCACGCCGTCGAGCACCAGGCTGCGTACGTGCTGCGGATACGCGGCGGCGTACTGCTGGGCGACGCGGGTGCCGTAGGAGCCGCCGACCAGGTTCACCCGGTCGGCGCCGAGCGCGGCCCGCACCGCGTCCAGGTCGCGGATCGCATTGCCGGTGGTGTAGAAGCGCGGATCGGCGCGGCCCGCGAGGCCGGCCAGGCACCGGCCGACGAAGGCATCGAGCTGCGCGTCGGTCGGCGCGCTGAGCGCATCGATCTCGAGCGGCGCGCCGTCGGCGTCGACGCAGTCGAGCGGGTTCGATTGTCCGGTGCCGCGCTGGTCGACCAGCACGATGTCGCGCTGGCGCCGGACCTCGCGCAGCGCGAAGTTGATGTGCGCAGCCAGTTCGGTCGCGGCCTGGCCGGGCCCGCCGGCGAGGAAGAATACCGGGTCGCCGGTGCCGCCGTCGCCGTCGGCCGGCAGCCACGCGAGGTTGAGGCCGATGCTGCGGCCGTCGGGCGCGTCGGGATCCTCGGGCACGTCGAAGGTCGCGCACTGCGCCTCGACGCGCATGGATGCGTTGCCGCCGTCGAGCGTGCAGCCGTGGAAGGCGATGTCGCCGAACTGGCGCGTGGCGCGCGCGGGCCCGCTGTCCTCCGGCGCGGCGGCGCCGTCCGCGCAGCCCGCGACCAGCGCAGTCACGGTCAACGCCAGCAGCAGGGGCGTCAGCTTCTTCATGGCAGGTCTCTCATGGCAGATCTCTTCACGTCACGTCCTCGAACAGGAAAATGGACTCGATGGGCTCGCCGAACTCGCGTGCGATCCGGAACGCCAGCGGCAGGCTGGGGTCGTACTTGCCGGTCTCGATCGCGTTGATCGTCTGTCTCGACACGTCCAGACGCTCCCCCAGCTGCGCTTGTGACCAGCCGCGCGCCTCGCGCAGGTCGCGGACCCGGCTTTTCATCGCGCGCTCACCGGTAGCGCCGCGCCGAGACGCATTTGAAGACGCCGTACAGCAGCATGTAGCCGGGCAGGATCCAGATCAGCACCACCTGGCCGGAGACGGACAGCACCCGCGCGCTGACCAGCAGGCCCAGGGCGAAACTACCGGCGGTCAGCACCAGCGCCGCCAGCGCCAGCGCCTCGAGCTCGATCTTGCGCTGCAGCTCGTCGACATCGCGGACGAAGCGCAGCATGGCCCGCGCGGCGAAGCCGATCGGCACCACCGGCGCCAGCGCCAGCAGGATCCGCAGCGCGGCGTGTTCAACATGGCGCAGCGCCAGCGTGGCCGCGAACAGCACCAGCACGTAGCCGAGCATCGCCGGCAGGAACTCGCGGAGGTAACGGCGGTGGACGCGCTGCATGGCCGGCCATGTGTCAAGGATGCTTGACACGGAGCATCGCTTGACGCCATTGAGATGTCAAGCGTGCTTGACAGCGGGTCAACCGTGCTGCGCTGGAACCGCGGACCCGGGTCGCGTCAAGCCGCTCCCGCGTCGCCGCCGATCCGCGAATCCAGCTGGTCGAGGTACTCCCGGAACAACAGCAGGCTGGCCGCGTCGGGTATGCGGTCCTGCAGGGCCCGGGCGTCGGCCAAACGCCCGAGGGCGGCTGCCGGGTCGCCATCGAGCAGCGCCAGTTCGCCGTCGAGCCAGGCGCGGTACGGCGACAGGTCGAGCAGGCCGCCGTCGCAATGTGCCCGCCATGCGGCCAGCAGCGCGCGGTCGCGTGGCAGCAGCGCGGCGTATCCGGCCAGCGCGATCGCCACCGAGGGCCGGTACACGTCCGGTGCCCGGGCGAACGTCGCGGCCAGCGCCCCGGCCAGCGCCCGCGCGGGCGCGGCGTCACGCCGGTCGACCGCCACCGACAGCCGCAGCAGTCGCGCCACCAGCGCCAGCAGCGGGCTGCGGTCGGCATCGTCGACGGCCGGCAGCAGCGCATCGGGCCAGTCGCGCGGACGCACGCCGGCCATCGACATCGCCATCAGCTGGTTGACCCGCAGTTGCAGCGCCGCGTCGGGCGCACCGCGCAGCAGGTCGAGCAGGCCGCGGCCGTCGGAACGCCAGCCGTGGGTCCGGAACGGCAGCAGGTTGGCGAGACCCAGCAGCAGCGCACCCATCGCCACGCCGAGCAGCGCGAGCGCGAGCAGCGGGGTGCCGGCCAGCAACCGGGCCACGCCGATGCAGGCGGCCGCGGTCAGCAGGTTGGCAAGAGGACCACCGAGCACGAACACGACCTGGTCGGTCGTCGACAGGCCGCGCTCGCCGCGCGGCAGCAGCGCGGCGAAACCGCCGATGCCGCGGATGCCGCCGCCATTGCGCCAGCGCCAACGTCCGTCGCCGCCGCGCTCGGCGCGGAACGGGCCGACCCCGAACGCGACCGCCTGCATGCCGCGCGACAGCCCGGCCAGCGCGTGGCCCGCTTCATGGATGACGATGTGCGGCCACAGCCCGACGAGGAAGCCGGCCAGCAGCGCCAGGCCGCCGCCGCGCGGCAGGCCGTCGAGGATGCTGCTGCCGAATGCCGCGATACCGAAGCCGGCCACGCCGCCGCCGAGCATCCAGCCGGCCAGCCCGAGCAGGCGCCGCCACCACGGCGTTGCCGCGGGCGCCCCGGCTCCGGCCGGCGGCGGGAACAGCGCCGCCGCCGACGGGTCGCGATCCCCGGACCGGGAAACAGCGGGGTTCGCCTCGGCGGCAGCGGGGTCCGGCATGTGGGCGCTACCTGGCGTCGATGGACTTGCCGCGGTGCGCAGGCACCGTGCACGCGGCGCTGGCGCATCGCGCGTTGCGCCGGGCCGGCAATGGACGGCAGGCCCTATTTGCTGCTGACATATTTTTCCCGGCGGATCCGCGGCACTGGCAGGCCGGCCGCCTTCAGCGCCTCGAACGTCGCGTCGACCATGTCCGGATTGCCGCACAGGTAGGCGATGTCGTCGTCGGGCGACGGCGCGAACTCGCCGAGGAACTGCTGCACGTAGCCGTGGCGGACGTCCGGATGCGGGTCGGCCGGCAGCTCGCGCGAGAAGCACGGCACGAAGCGGAACTGCGGATGGCGGTCGGCGAACGCGCGGAAATCGTCGCCGTACAGCAGTTCGGCCGGCGTGCGCGCGCCGAACAGCAGCACCACCTCGACGCCGCGCTCGGCGATCGCCTTCTCCAGCAGCGGCAGCATCGCCCGGTACGGCGTCACGCCGGTGCCGGTGCCGACCAGCAGGTAGCGGCGGTTGCTGTCCTGCGGCATCAGGCAGAAGCGCCCGAACGGGCCGCTGGCCTGCACGTGGTCGCCGATGTCGAGCCCTTCGAACAGCGCCGTCGCCGCGCCGCCGGGCACGTAGCTGACCGCGATCTCGACCGCCTCGCCCGGACCGATCGCACGGTCGTGGATCGTCGCCAGCGAATACGAGCGCTTGGTCGCGGTGCCGTCGGCATAGTGGAAATGCACCTGGATGAACTGGCCGGGGATGAAATCCAGCGGCTGCCCGTCGTCGCGGACGAACGAGAGGTGGGCGACGGTCGGCGCGATCATGCGGCGGCCGGTGAGCTTGAGCGGGAACTGCTGGATGGCCACGGAATCAACCGGATCGAAGCGGGGGAGGGGACGGGCGGCAGCCGCCCGGACGGCCGCGCGCAACACTGCGTCGCGGGGCCTGGCGCGGGCGGGCGCCTATACTACCGTCATCACCGCGTCGCCCGCGGCACAGACACTGGACCATGACGCAACCCAACCCTGTGCCGGCCGCCGTGCCGGCTTTGTCGGTGCGCGACCTGCGCAAGACCTACCCCGGTGGCGTCGAGGCGCTGAAGGGCATCTCGCTCGACGTCGCGCCCGGCGATTTCTTCGCGCTGCTGGGCCCCAACGGCGCCGGCAAGAGCACGCTGATCGGCATCGTCTCCTCGCTGGTCAACAAGACCTCCGGCGACGTGGCGGTGTTCGGCGTGGACATCGGCAGCCGCCGCGACGAGGCCATGCGCCTGCTCGGCCTGGTGCCGCAGGAGATCAACTTCAACCTGTTCGAGAAGCCCTTCGACATCCTGGTCAACTACGCCGGCTTCTACGGTATCCCGCGCGCCGAGGCGATCGTGCGCGCCGAGCAGGAACTGCGCAGCGCCCAGCTGTGGGACAAGGCCCACGTCATGAGCCGCACGCTGTCGGGCGGCATGAAGCGGCGCCTGATGATCGCCCGCGCGATGATGACCCGGCCGCGACTGCTGATCCTCGACGAGCCGACCGCCGGCGTCGACATCGAGATCCGCCGCGGCATGTGGCACACGCTGCGGGAGATCAACGCCGCCGGCACCACGATCATCCTCACCACGCACTACCTGGAGGAAGCCGAGAGCCTGTGCCGCAACCTGGCGATCATCGACCACGGCGTCATCGTCGAGCAGGGCCCGATGCGGCTGCTGCTGTCCCGGCTCGACGTCGAGGGATTCGTCTTCGACATCGATGGCACCCTGCCGGCCACGCTGCCGCCGATCGAGGGCGCCACGCTGGTCGCCACCGACGACCACACGCTGGAGCTCGACATGCCGCGCGCGATGGATCTCAACCGCGTGTTCGCCACGCTCGATTCGGCCGGCATCCGCGTGCGCTCGATGCGCACCCGGTCCAACCGCCTGGAGGAGCTGTTCGTGCGCATGACCGGCCCGAACGCCGGCCTGTCGCCGGCGGGCGTGCGCCAGGGGAAGGCGGCATGACCGCGCCGGCCACCCGCACCGACGTCGCCTCGGCGCAGGGCGCCACCCGGCGCCACTGGGTCGCGCTGGGGACCATCGCCCGCCGCGAGATCGTCCGCATCGTCCGCATCTGGGGTCAGACCCTGGTGCCGCCGGCGATCACGATGACCCTGTACTTCCTGATCTTCGGCGGCCTGATCGGCGCGCGCGTCGGCGAGATGGACGGTATCCGCTACATGGACTTCATCGTCCCGGGCCTGGTGATGATGAGCGTGATCCAGAACAGCTACGGCAACATCTCCTCGAGTTTCTTCGGCGCCAAGTTCGGCCGCCACGTCGAGGAACTGCTGGTCAGCCCGATGCCGAACTGGGTGATCCTCGGCGGCTACGTGACCGGCGCGGTCGCGCGCGGCCTCGCGGTCGGCGTCATCGTGCTCGGCATCGCCATGCTGTTCACCACCGTGCGCATCCCGCATCCGCTGGTGACCCTGAGCACGGTGCTGCTCGGCGCGACGATCTTCGCCCTGGCCGGCTTCGTCAACGCGGTCTACGCGAAGAAGTTCGACGACGTCGCCATCGTGCCGATCTTCATCCTGACCCCGCTGACCTACCTGGGCGGCGTGTTCTATTCGGTCTCGCTGCTGCCCGCCTGGGCCGAGACCGCGACCCATGCCAACCCGATCTTCTACATGGTCAACGCGTTCCGCTACGGCCTGCTCGGCGTCAGCGACGTGCCGCTGGGCGTGTCCTACGCGCTGATGCTCGGTTTCGTCGTCGCGCTGGCCGCGCTGGCGCTGTGGCTGCTCAAGCGCGGGGTCGGGTTGCGCAGCTGAAGGCACACACGTTCGTGCGCTTGCGCGTACCGCGTCGCATTTCTGCTCCGGCGGCCCAGGCTGCAATCCGCAGCACGGCAAGCGCTGGTTAGAATCGCGTCTCCTTGAATCATGGAGATCCGGGCGATGCGCCTGCGTGTGCTTGTGGTCGGGTGTGTGGTGGCGATGGGTCTGGCCGCATGCGGCGGAAGCGCACCAGCGGATGAGGCGCCACAAGCCGATCCCGCTCCGGCGGCGGACGATGCGGATGCAGTGCCGGTGCAGGAAGACGCCGCGCCGGATGCCACGCCACCCGCCGCGTCCGGCCTGCGCGATCGCGAGGGCCAGCCGGTGCCGGTGGTGCCGTTCGATATCGCCAGCGTGCCCGTCGGCGAACAGGCCCTGGGCGATCTGCCGTTCTTCTCGCTTCCCGATGGCTATCGCCCGGTCAACCGTCCGCAGCAGCGCGCCTACGCGCGTTTTCCGTTCCGTCTGGGCGACGGCGTGCACTGGGTCGAGGGGCCCAGCTGGTCGGCGCTGGTCGGCGTCGACCGCGACCGCGATGCCGACAAGGCCTATTCCGCGCTGGAACTGCGGCGCAACTTCGAGGCGCTGCTGGCGCAGGCGGGCGCGAAGCGCGTGTTCGACGGCGCGTTGCGGCGCGACATCTACTACGGCACGCTGGAGGACGAGATCGGTGGCGGCTTCATCGATGCGGTGAACCTGCAACAGGACACGCCGACGCAGGTCTACGTGATCCGCGCGCCCGGGCGCGAGGTCTGGATCCAGCTGGCGTTCGACGACGTCAGCACCGGCCTGGCCGTGGTCGAGGCGCGTCCGTTCGAGGCCACCGCGCACTGGTCGGCGGAGTTTCCGCACCTGCAGCTGCCCGCCGGCTACCGCGCGCGCAACACGCCGCGCAAGCGCGATTTCGACATGTTCCCGTTCTGGACGGGCGCCGCGTTCGAGCAGGTCGAGGGCCGGACGTGGGAGATCGATTTCGACAAGCCCGACGGTGCGTATTCGCTGCACGAGGTGCGCCGCAATCTGGAGGCGATGATGGCCGGGGCCGGCGGCACGCTGCTGTTCGACGGCCGCATTCCGGAAAGCCAGTCCGACGCCGTCGACGCGGCCGTCAAGCGCAACTACGGCAACGCCGCCGGCTACAGCTGGGACGACTACGACAGCCAGGTCTACCGCGTCGATGCGCCCGACGGCAGGCAGGTCTGGGTGTTCGCCAGTCTCGGCTACCTCAATGCCGGCTGGGTCGTGGCCGAGCGCAAGGCCTTCGTGCAGAGTGCCGGGCTGCTGCCTGCCGCCGCGCTGAAGCAGCAGCTCGACGCCGACGGCAGGGTCGCGGTGCAGGTCAACTTCGCCGTCGACAGCGCCGACATCCTGGCGGACTCGCAGCCTCAGATCGCGCAGGTGGTCGAACTGCTGCAGGCCGATCCGGCGCTGTCGCTGTCGGTCGAGGGCCATACCGACGACACCGGCGACGCCGCGCACAACCAGTCGCTGTCGGAGCGGCGTGCGGCGGCGGTCGTCGCCGCGCTGGCCGCGGCCGGCATCGACGCCGCGCGGCTGCGGTCCGAAGGCCATGGCGCGGCGCGTCCCGTCGCCGACAACGCCACCGACGAGGGCCGCGCGCGGAACCGGCGCGTCGAGCTCGTGCGGCAGAAGTAAGGACCCGTGCGGTTACAGCGGCACGCCCGGCGGCAGGCTGTTCCGCCTCCCGGGCGTTGCCGCAGGGGCCGCGCCTCAGGAGGTGCGGCCGGCCTCGCGCTGCAGGCGCTCGCCTTCGTCGATCATCTGCTGCAACTGCCTGCACTGGGTGTCCAGTTCGGCCTTGGACAGGGCTGCGATCTTCGGCTTCGATTCGCGGTAGAACGCATTGAAGCGCTGGCGGAAGTACTCGGGGTCGATGCCCAGGTCGGTCATTGCCTTGCGTTGCGACGCATCGAGGGTCTTCAGCTCTCCGCTGCTGCCGTTGCCATGTCCGCAGGCTTCGGCCAGCGCCTGCATGCCGCCACCGGTGCCGGCGGCCATCTCCACCATCTGCCGCTGCATGTCGTCGCCGGTGAAGGCGATCGGGGCTTCGTCGTCGGCCGTGTCGACTGCCGCAGTCGCGGGCGGGGCGTCGTCGGCGGGCAGCGCATTGCCGGTAGCCGGCGCTGCGGCGGTCGCCGTCGGCTGCGCATCGTCCTGCTTGCCGCATGCCGACAGCAACAGGCCAAGCGCGGCGGCGGCGATGAGATGGCGCGCGACGGTCGGGGAGGACATCGGCATCGGGGAATTCCTGTGGACGGGCAATGGCCCAGGGCCTGCAACTATAGAGGTGGACCGTCTCGCCGCGATGCCTGCCGGCATCCGGATTGCCGATGCGCGGCGCGGTGGTCATCATCATGCGCCCCCACTTTTCCACGCAGGCAACATGCACATCCTCGTCCTCGGCGCCGGCGGTACCGGTGGCTATTTCGGCGGTCGCCTGGCGCAGTCCGGCGCCGACGTGACCTTTCTCGTGCGTCCCGCGCGCGCGGCGCAGCTGGACCGCGACGGGCTGCGCATCCGCAGCGCGCTCGGCGATGCGGCGTTCCCGGTCGCGCACGTCACCGCCGACGCGCTGCCGGCGCTCGCGGCCGAACGTCCGTTCGACCTGGTGCTGCTGAGCTGCAAGGCCTACGACCTCGAAAGCTCGATCGAGGCGATCGCCCCGGCCGTCGGGCCCGGTACCGCGGTGCTGCCGATCCTCAACGGCCTGCTGCACTACAAGGCGCTCGATGCGCGCTTCGGCGCCGGCAACGTGCTGGGCGGACTGTGCTTCATCAGCGCGGTGAAGGGCGACGATGGCGAGATCGTGCATCTGCCGTCGCCGCCGTCGATGACCTTCGGCGAACGCGACCGCGCGCGCAACGGCAGCACGCGCACGCGCGCGCTGGAAGCGCTGTGCGCGCAGGCGTCCGGATTCGAGGGCGTGCGCAGCGACGACTTCATGCAGGCGGCATGGAACAAGTTCTCGTTCCTCGCCGCGCTGGCCGCGGCGACCTGCCTGATGCGCGCGAGCATCGGCCGCATCGTCGCGACCGAGCGCGGCGTGGATTTCCTGTCCGCGCTGCACGACGAATGCCTGGCGGTGGCCGCGGCCGCGGGCCATGCGATTCCCGAGGCCGCGGCCGGCAGTGCGCGCGGCCTGCTGACCCAGGCCGGGTCGTCGGCGACCGCGTCGATGCTGCGCGATCTCGAGGCCGGCCAGGACGTGGAAGCCGCGCACATCGTCGGCGACATGCTGCATCGCGCCGAGGCCGCGGGCATCGCCGCGCCGCGTCTGCAGGCCGCGTGGTGCCACCTGCAGGCCTACCGCTCGCGCCGCGCGACGCCCGACATCCCCTGAGCGGGGCGTGCAGTCGCTTGACCTGTACGCGGGCCGATCGGAGGTAGGGCGGGTCTCGACCCGCCATGGTGTCAACCGGCGCGGCGGGTCGAGACCCGCCCTACACGGCTGGCGATGGTTCGGGCGCCGCATCCTCAGTCGGCGGCATCCGCGTCCTTGCCGCCGAAGTCGCCGCCGATGAACACCGAGATTGCGGCAGGATCGAGATGCCTCGCCATCGCCGCCTGCACGGTCTCGGGTGTCAGCGCGCGCAGCCGGTCCTCGAACTCGGCGGAATAGGCCAGCGTGCGCCCGAGGTAGAGGTTGCCGGAGATCTGCGCGACCAGCTCGGCATCGTTCGCGCGCCCGGTCCGCCGCGCACGCAGCATGCCGTCGAGCGCGTCGCGCAGTTCTTCCTCGCCGATGCCGTCGTCGAGCAGGCGCTGCAGTTCCTCGCGGAACGCGGCCTCCACCTTCGCCATGTTCTCCGGTGCCGCGATCGCGTACGCGGAGAAGCTGCCGGCATCGTCCAGCGCGCTGGCGTCGAAGCTCGAGCTCACGCTGTAGCTCAGGCCGTCGCGCTGGCGGATGCGGTCGGCCAGACGCGACTTCATGCCGCCGCCGCCGAGGATGTGGTTGCCCAGCACCAGCGCCGCGTAGTCGGGATGGTCCTGGTCGATCCGCAGCGACTGCCGCGCCAGCAGCACCGCATTGGGCCGGTCGGGCGTCTCCAGCCGCAGGCGCACCGCCGCCGCCGCGTGGTAGGGCTGCGGGATGCGCGCGAACGGAGTCGGCCGGTTCCAGTCGCCGAACAGCGTGTCGAGCTGCGCACGCACCGCGCCGGCATCGACGTCGCCGACCAGCGCGATCGTCGCGCCGTCGCCCATGCCGTAGAAGCGCCGGTGGAAACCGCGCACCGCGTCGAGGTCGAGGGCCTGCAGCACGGCCAGCTGGTCTTCGAAACCGGCCACGTGGTAAGGGTGCCCTGGCGGCCAGCGGTCGAAATGCCGCCGCATCGCCTGCCCGGCGACCGTGCCCGGCTCGGTCATGCTGCTGCGCACGCCGGTGATGGCCTGGGTGCGCAGCTGCTCGAACTCGGATTCGGGAAACGTCGGGGCCTGCAGCAGCGTCGCGACCAGGTCCAGCAGCGCGGCGAGGTTGTCGCGGTCGGTGGTCGCGGCGACGGTGACGTTCGATGCGCCGCCGGTGATCTGCAGCGACGACTGCAGCGCGACCAGCCGCTGCGAGATCGCGGCGCGGTCGAGGCCTCCGGCGCCGCGCATCAGCATCGAGGCGGCCATCGAGCCGGCGTCGGCCTCCCCGTGCAACGTGGTCTCGTCGCCGAGGCGCAGGGTCATCCGCAGTTGCACGGCCTGCCCGCGCGTGGACTTGTCGAGCACCGCCACGCGCGTGCCGTTGTCGAGCGTCCAGGTGCGGGTGCGCGCGTCGATGTTGGCCGGCGACGGATCGAAGGCCTCGCCTGCGGCGACCGCCTCGCGGCCGCGGTAGTCCTGCAGCAGTGCCTCGGCCGACGGCGCCTCGGCGATCGCGGTGCGCTCGACGCTGTCGCTGGGCAGGAAGCGGCCGCTGGTGCGGTTGTCGCGGCGCAGGTAGGTCGCTGCCACGCGCGCGACATCGTCGGCGGTGACGGTTTCCAGCCGGTCGCGCGCCAGCAGGAACAGGCGCCAGTCGCCCTGCGCGATCGCCTCCGACAGCGCCACGCCGACCGCGTTGGGATCGCGCATCGCCAGCCGCTGACCGGTCACCAGCCGTTGCCGCGCGACGTCGACCTCGGCCTCGGTGAACGGCGTCGCCGCCGCGTCTTCCAGCAGCGCGAGCAGCTCGCGCTGCAGCGCGTCGAGATCGGCGTCGGCCGGCGCCTCGGCCAGGAACATCAGGTAGCCCGGCTCGTCCATGCTGTAGTGCACCGCGGACACGCCGGTCGCCCGGCCGCCTTCGACCAGCGCCCGGTGCAGGCGGCCGCTGGGCGTGTTGCCCAGTACCTGCGCCAGCACCGCCAGCGCGGCGGCGTCGTCATGGCGCGCGGCAGGGACGTGGTAGCCGGCGCCCAGGTACGGCGTGTTGCCGATGCGCCGCACCACCACGTGGCGTTCGCCGTCCTGCGCCGGTTCGCGGGTCCACGTGGCCGGCAGCGCGCGTGCGGGCCGGGACAGCTGCCCGAATGTCGCGGCGACGACCTCGCGCGCATGCGCCGGGTCGAAGTCGCCGGCGATCACCAGCACCGCATTGTCGGGCTGGTACCAGGTCCGGTAGAACGCCTGCAGCCGTTCGATCGGCACGCCCTCGACGTCGCTGCGCGCGCCGATGGTCGCGTTGCCGTAGTTGTGCCACGCGTAGGCGGTCGACATCATCCGCTGCATCAGCGCGCGCAGCGGATTGTTCTCGCCCGATTCCATCTCGTTGCGGACGACGGTCATCTCGCTGTCGAGGTCCTCGCGCGCGATCCGCGAATTGACCATGCGGTCGGCCTCCAGCGCCAGCAGCCAGGCCAGCGTGTCCGGGTCGCTGGCGAAACTGGCGAAGTAGTTGGTGCGGTCGAGCCAGGTGGTGCCGTTGAAGCGGATCCCGCGGCGGCGCATCTCGCCGGGGATGTCGGCATGCGTGGGCGTGCCCTTGAAGACCAGGTGCTCGAGCAGGTGCGCCATGCCGGTCTCGCCGTAGTTCTCGTGGCGCGAGCCGACCCGGTAGGTCACGTTGACGGTCGTCACCGGCCTGCTGGCGTCGGGGAACAGTACCAGGGTCAGGCCGTTGTCGAGGCGGTACTCGTCGATGCCCTCGACGCTGCGCACCGGAGCGCCGGCAGCCGCCGACGCCGCGGATGCGCCGGGCACCGCCGCCGCGGCCGCGGCCGCGCCAAGCAGCGCCACGACCAGACACGCCCGGATGCCGATGCGCATGGATTCCCCTGCTGGAGCCTGAAGATCGGCGAAAATAACAGATCGCCCGCGGCGCCCCGCCGCGGACAGGCAGGCCGGTGTCGTCATGATCGAAGTGCGTTATGCGGACCCGTGGCTGGCCGTCGTCGACAAGCCGGCCGGCATGATGGTCCACGACAGCAAGCTGGCGCGCGGCGAGCACGAGTTCCTCGCCGACCGCCTGCGCGACCAGTTCGGCTGCCCGATCTTCCTCGCCCATCGGCTCGACCGCGCCACCAGCGGCTGCCTACTGGTCGCCTTCGACCGCGACACCGCCGCCGCGCTGGGCGAGCAGCTGATGTCGCGCAGCGTCGACAAGCACTACCTCGCGGTCTGCCGCGGCTGGCCGGAGGCGGAGCTGATGGTGGACCACCCGCTCGACGGCGGCCCCGGCAAGCCGCTGAAGAAGCCGGCGCAGACCCGCTTCACCCGGCTGGTGACGACCGAGCTGGCGCTGCCGTCGGCGGGCTTCCCGACCTCGCGCTACGCCCTGCTGCGGGCCGAACCGCTGACCGGGCGCTTCCGCCAGATCCGCCGTCACCTCAAGCACCTGTCGCACCACCTGATCGGCGACACCAGCCATGGCGACGGCCGCCACAACCGCAATTTCCGCATGCTCGGCGTGCACCGCATGCTGCTGCATGCCGAGCGGCTGGGGTTCGTCCATCCGCGGACCGGCGAACGGCTGTCGATCCACGCGCCGCCCGATGCGGCCTTCGCCCGCGCGCTGCTGCTGTTCCCGGGCACGGCCTCGGGTTGAGCCTGCGTCGATGCCGTGTCGCCGGTCCGCCATGCCGCTGCGTCTACAATCGCCGCCGATGACGACGACCATGCCCGCGGCCCCGGCCATCCCGGAACAGGAACTGGTGGAGCGCTTCGTGCGCGCCAGCGGGCCCGGCGGGCAGAACGTCAACAAGGTGTCCACCGCGGTGGAGCTGCGTTTCGACATCGCCAATTCGCCGTCGCTCGACGAGGCGGTGCGCGCGCGGCTGCTGGCCAAGCGCGACCGGCGCCTGACCGACGACGGCGTGCTGGTGATCAACGCGCAGCGTTTCCGGACCCAGGAGCGCAATCGCGAGGACGCGCGCGAGCGCCTGGCCGCGTTCATCGCCAGCGGCCTGCATGCGCCGCGCAAGCGCATCGCCACGCGGCCCACGCGCGGGTCGAAGGAACGGCGGCTCGGCGAGAAACGCGAACGCAGTAACATCAAGCGGGGTCGCGCCGTGCGCGACTGGGACAGCTGAACCACGCATCGAACACTGGCACGAGGCCGCATGACCGCAGCGAACCACGACATCCTGATCCCGGTGCCGCCCAGGGCGCCGCGCGTCAAACCCAGCCGGCTGGCGCGCTGGATCGGCCGCAGCATCCTGCGCGTCGGCGGCTGGCGCCTGGTCGGCGAACTGCCCGACGAACCGCGGCTCGTGCTGATCGGCGCACCGCATTCGTCCAACTGGGACGGCCTGTGGGCCTTCGCCGCGAAGGCCGCGCTGGGCCTGGACGTCCGCGTGCTCGGCAAGGAATCGCTGTTCCGGGTGCCGGTGCTGGGCTGGGTGCTCAAGCGGCTGGGCGTGATCCCCATCGACCGCAGCCGCGCCTCCAACGTGGTGCAGCAGGCCGCCGCGGCGCTGACCGGTGGCCGTCCGTTCTGGTACGGCCTGGCGCCCGAGGGCACGCGCAGCCGGGTCGAGCGCTGGAAATCGGGTTTTTTGAAGATCGCGCGCGCGGCCAACGTGCCGATCCTGCCGCTGTACCTGCACTATCCCGACCGGGTCATCGGCTTCGGCCCGCTATTCCATCCCGGCGACGACCCCGATGCCGACATGGCGCGCATCCGCGCCTGGTACGCGCCGTGGATCGGCAAGAACCGCGGCACGGTATGAGCCGCCCGGCCTGCGCGCGCCGCGTCCGATGACCTCGCCGGGACGTCGCTTCGGCCTGGGCCTCGCTGTCGCCGTCGCGGTGTCCGTATCGGTGCTGGGCATCTGGTATGTCCTGGTGCTGCGCGACGGTGGCGCGGATGCCGCGACCGGCAGCGCCGGCATCGCAGTGCCGGCCGCGACCGACGCGACGCCGGCCGCGGGGGCGGATACCGCACCGCCCTCGCGTATCGCGCAGGCGCGGGCGCTGGCCGACACGCCACTGCCGCCTTCCGACCAGCCACTGCGCCTGATCCACGACGAACTGGTCGCGCGCGCCGGCCGCGGCGATGCGCGCGCCGCCTGCCGGGTGGCCGCCGAGCACGAGCGCTGCGACGGCCAGCGCCAGCAGCTGCGCGCGCTGCAGGGACAGGACGCACAGCAGCAGGCGCTGCGCGAGCGCGCCGCCGAGCTGCCGCAGCAGGCGCGCGATGCGGCCGGCGCCGCGCAGGCGCGTACCCGCGAACGGATCGCCGCGCTGGAAACCGCGATCCGGCATTGCGAAGGCATCGCGCCGGCCGACCCGGCGACCCGCGCGCGCTACTGGCGCCAAGCCGCACTGGCCGGCCATGTACCGTCGATGCGCCACTACGCCAGCGGCAACGCGTTCCGCTTCCATGACCTGATGGACGCCCTGCCGGCGTTGCAGACCTACCGCGGCGAGGCCGAGGCGGTCGCCACCCGCGCCGCGGCACAGGGCGACGTCGCCAGCATGTATGCGCTGGCCGTGGCCTATTCCGATGGCGGTACCGGCCATTTCCGCACCTTCCTTGCGCAGTCGGTCACGCCCGATCTTGCGCAGGCGCTGGCTTGGTACCGGTTGTTGGATGCGCACCCGGACATCCGCGCGCTGCCCGATGCCGATCCGCGTCGCCGTGTCATCCGCGATGGCGCCGCCGGACTGGCCGCCGCGGCCACCGCCGACGAGGACGCGGCCGCCCGCCGCATCGCCGCGCGTTTCCCGGGCGCGGCCACGCCCGGCGAGGCGCCGGCGCACCAGGTCGGCGTGTTCGAGAACGGCGGCATGCGCGACGTCGGCCCGGAGGTCTGCGACAGCCGGCGGTTCGCCGAGTAGGGCCCGCCGGGGCCAGCCTGTTGCGGCGGCGCCGGCCGTTCCGGGCCCGGGGACCTTTCCCATCGCGGCAAACCGGCGCACCCTATGCGGCTGGCAGGCCGGAGATCCCGCGGCCGATGCCAGTCCCCGCGTTGAATCTGCCGGAGTTCCTTCCCATGTTGCGTACGTTGCTCCTGTCTTCCGCGATCGCCCTGGCGCTCACCGCCTGCGGCGACCGCACGTCCAACGAGTCCACGATGCCCGCTTCCCACGATGCCGCGTCCGCCGCGCCCGCCCCGGGCGACAACGTCCTGTTCGTCGCCAGTCCGCTGCCGTTCCAGGCGCCGCAGTTCGACAAGCTCGAGGACGGCGACTACCAGCCGGCGATCGAGGAAGGCATGCGCCAGCACCTGGCCGAGGTGCGGAAGATCGCCGACAACCCCGAGCCGCCGACCTTCGCCAACACCATCGAGGCGCTGGAGCGCAGCGGCGAACTGCTGACCCGCAGCGCCAGCGTGTTCTTCGCCCTGACCTCCGCCAATACCAACGAGACCCTGCAGGCCGCCGAAGAGGCGCTGGCGCCGAAACTCGCGGAGCACAGCGACGAGATCCACCTCGATCCCGCACTGTTCGCCCGGGTCAAGGCCCTGTACGACCAGCGCGACAGCCTCGAACTCACGCCGGAGCAGAAGACCCTGGTCGAGCGCACCCAGCAGAACTTCGAGCGCGCCGGCGCGCTGCTGTCCGACACCGACAAGGCCGAGCTGCGCAAGCTCAACGCCGAGGAGTCGACGCTGTCGACCGCCTTCGGCAACAAGCTGCTGGCCGCCGGCAATGCCGGTGGCGTGTTCGTCACCGACGTGGCCCGGCTCGACGGCCTGGACGAAGGCGCGATCGCCGCCGCGGCCGACGCCGCCAAGGCCGCCGGCAAGGACGGCCAGTGGCTGCTGAGCCTGCAGAACACCACCCAGCAGCCGGTGCTGGCCTCGCTGACCGACCGCGCGCTGCGCGAAGAGGTGCTGGCTGCCTCGACCGGCCGCGCCGAGAAGGGCGACGCCAACGACACCCGCGCCACGATCCAGCGCCTGGCCGAACTGCGCGCGCGCAAGGCGCAGCTGCTTGGCTTCGACAACTACGCCGCCTACAGCATCGCCGACCAGATGGCCAAGACCCCCGCGGCCGCGTTGAAGCTGCTGACCGACACCGTGCCCGCCGCGACCGCGCGCGCGCGCGCCGAGCTGGCCAGGATCCAGGCCGTGGTCGACGCGCAGGACGGCGGTTTCACCGCCGGCGCCGCCGACTGGGACTTCTACGCCGAGCAGGTGCGCCGCGCGGAGTTCGATCTCGACGAGGCGCAGATCCGCCCCTATTTCGAGCTCGACCGCGTGCTCACGGACGGCGTGTTCTTCGCCGCCAACCAGCTCTACGGCATCACCGCCACCGAGCGCACCGACCTGCCGGTCTACCACCCCGACGTGCGCGTGTTCGACATCAAGGACGAAGACGGCACCCAGATCGCGCTGTTCTACCTCGACCCGTTCAAGCGCGACAGCAAGCAGGGCGGCGCGTGGATGGGCAACTTCGTCGAGCAGAACGGCCTGACCGGCGCGATCCCGGTGGTCTACAACGTCGAGAATTTCACCAAGCCCGCCGCAGGCCAGCCCGCGCTGCTGAGTTTCGACGACGTGACCACGCTGTTCCACGAGTTCGGCCATGCGCTGCACGGCTTCTTCTCCAAGACGACGTATCCCTCGCTGGCCGGCACCAACGTCCCGCGCGATTTCGTCGAGTTCCCGTCGCAGTTCAACGAGCACTGGGCGCTCGACCCCAAGGTGTTCGCCAACTACGCGAAGCACCACCGGACCGGCGAGCCGATGCCGCAGGAACTGGTCGACAGGATCGTCAAGGCGCGCACCTTCAACCAGGGCTACGCCACCACCGAGTACCTGTCGGCCGCGCTGCTGGACCTGGCCTGGCACACGCTGCCGCCCGGCGAGGCGAAGCAGGACGTCGACGAGTTCGAGGCCGCATCGCTGGCGAAGTACAAGGTCGACCTGCCGGCGGTCCCGCCGCGCTACCGCACCAGCTATTTCAACCACATCTGGGGCGGCGGCTACGCGGCCGGCTACTACGCCTACTTCGGCGCCGAGGTACTCGACCACGACGCTTTCCAGTGGTTCCGCGAGAACGGCGGCCTGACCCGCGAGAACGGCCAGGTCTTCCGCGACAAGGTGCTGTCGATCGGCCACTCCCGCGACCTGCCGACCGCCTATCGCGAGTTCCGCGGCAAGGACCCGAGCGTGGAACCGCTGCTGGAGTTCCGCGGCCTGAAGTGAGGCGATGCGGAATGCCGATGCGCCGGTGTCGTCACGGCGCATCGGCACCGCGTGCCTTCGGGACAGGGCGGTGCCTGAAGTGCGGATGCAGGCGCTATGCGCCATCCCGCTTGGCGATCGATGCGATCGTGCCCTGCGCGACCGCGCAAAGGGCCTCGCCGTCGTCCGACACGCTGAAGACCTCGCAGCGGCACACCGCCTGGGTCCTGCCGGCATGCACCACGTGCGCCCGCGCGACCAGCGCCTGGCCCGTGGCCGGACGCAGGTAGTTGATCTTGAACTCGGACGTGACCACGGCCGGCCCGAGCGCCGCGCCGCCAGCGAAGGTGAGTGCATTGTCCGCCGCATAAGACACGACGCCGCCATGCACGAAGCCATGCTGCTGCGTCAGCTGCGCGGAGACTGGCAGCCGGAGTTCGACGCCAGCGTCGGAGAAAGCGGCGAGTTCGGCGTCCAGCAGCCGGCTGAAGGGCTGGGACTGCAGGACCTGCCGTGCAGCCTCGAGGGAAATCGACATTGCGTGGGCTCCTCGCAGAGAAGGTGCCGGAATGCCGGGAAAAGATGGACGGCCTTTCACCATGAACGACCTGCCCGGCATGAGGAATCGCTCTTCTTCCGGCGAATGAGGCGATGCCCTTCCTGCAGGGTATGCCACTCACGCTCCGCCAGCGCATCCAGGAATGTATTGGCGGGTACCCGAACCGATGTGCCGCGGCTCCGGCGAAGACTGCGCCTACCGGCGTCGCCTCGTTCCGGGGCCCAGCCGAGGCGCGGGCTCGACCTCAACGGGGGACTGCCGGGTAGGGCACAAGCGGTGTCGGGTGCTTGAATGGACTGTCGGCTGCCGCCTGCTAGAACGCACGCCCATTGACCTGGATCCGTTTGACGGTATCCAACTCGATGCCTTCCAGGCAGCGGATGTTGATGGCAGCCATTTCGGTGCCATCCGGCATGCTGCCAAGCCCGAAAGCCTGACAGCCGCAAGTCGAACAAAACTGATGTTCGATAGCGTGCTTGTTGAACGTATAGGTGGTTAGCCGTTCCGTGCCTGAGGAAACCGCAAGTGACGGTCGCGGAACGAACCAGAGCAGGAATCCTTTGCGACTGCAATGCGAGCAGTTGCATTCGATTGCCTGATCGATCTCGCCTTCCACCGAGAACAGGACTGCTCCGCAATGACAGCTTCCAGATTTCATGTGACCTCCAAAGGTGGCTGACACCTGAACCGAGCAGCGCCGCGACGCAATGCCGGCTTGAATGATTGTCAGGCCGCACCTGTCTGGGAATAAAGGTAGGCGAGCCCTCCACCTTGTACAACCAGCCAGATCCATCCGGCTGCGGCGAGCTGGAATCGCGTGCTGGGTGGCCGGTGAGGGTGAGCCGCTATCCAGATGGCGGCATTGGCAAGCGGGGGCTCGAATGAACTGTCAGTGATTGCTGCCATTGACCATCAGCTCCCCGCCGATGTCCAAGTCACGACCGTACTTGAAAGTGCGCGACGCAAGAACTGCGCTGTCACAGATCAGCGAGATATGGTGCCCCTTGCGCGACGGATGAATCATGACGCTCTCCCGAAATTCTCCCGACACGGCACGCGTCCTTGGGGGGGCCTTCGTAGCCTGCGGGAGCGACAGACAACTCGCATGAAGCCTTGTCCGGGGCAAAACCGACGGCATAGAAGAAGCCATCCGCAGGACCAAACCAATGCGCGCAGCCAGAAATCGCTAGAAGAACCGCAAGCGTCGCAAAAATCTTCATGTGCCCCTAACGATTGGATGGATCATTAGGCAGCGGATCAACGAACACGGTTTCCGCGCCCTGCTTTTCGAATGTGACGTTGACAGTTCGGCCGACGGCTCGGGTTCTGTGCACTGTACCGGCAGGAACGACCATGCACTGCCACTCACGAAGCGTTGCTTCGGTGCCGCCCTCGAATTCGATATGGAGCTCGCCGGCCATGACCAGGAACAGCTCGTCGGTATCTGGATGGAAGTGCCAGCGGTACTCGCCCTCGAACACAGACAGGCGCATGCAATCGTTGTTGATATCGAGTGCTACTTGATTCTCGTAGTCCTCGACGACCTCCTGCTGCACGGCTTGGAGATCGACGACTCCAAGCGCGGAAAATCTTGCGCGCTCCGATGCGTACTCTTCGGCGGAAGGTAATTCAGATTTCACGACACATTCCAGTCATCGGTGTCACAGCCTCGCGCATAACGCCATAAGCCGCCCCGCGAAACGGTTCCGGGTTGAACGAATTGCTGGGCCGCGTATTCAGCCTCAAAGGCCTGGCGCACCCACGCTGCAAACACTTCCGGACACGATCTTCCAATCGAGTTCGCCGCGCACCCATGTTCGCATGTATCGGAAACGTCCCTCGAAGGGCTGGCCACTCAGAACCCCGGCCAGATCAGCCAAGACGACTGTAATAGCGGTTGACCCATGCTGCTCGATCAGCAAATCCTCAATGGCTATGTGCGTGATCCGTTGTGTGCCCGAACGGTACAACGCAAGATCATCCGCTTTGCCATACAGATTGCCATCCGCTCCCATGAAACAAAGCCTGTCGTCAATGAGCGCGTCGAGTCCCGCGACGTCGCTCGTTGACATGGCAGTACGAAGGCGTTCTTCCAGCTGTGCAATGTCAGAGTGCATAAATGTTTCCATTGCGGATCGGGTGGATCGCCGCCTAACCCGGCATTCAAGCTGCGCCGCGAAGCGACTTCGGCTTGAATGAAGTGTTGGGCAGATCAGCCCCAGACCGCCAAATTGCCGCCACCTTGACCGACCGCCACTGTGCCCGTTGGGCCATCTACCTGCCAGGCCTCGTAACCACTTGAGTCCGAGACAACCTGGAGGATCTGCTCGCCGAAGTGGAGAGTGAGGTCAGCCGTTCCTTGTGTCACTTGGAGTGCACTGAGGGTTTGGCCAAGCAGCTTGCTGGAAAGCTCCGACATGACGTGCACGGGCTCATTGCGGCCGAAAAGCTGGCCATCGTCCCGGCTTGTGAGCATCAGTGTGCCGGAAGAGAGCAAGCGCCATAACGACTCAATCTGTAGGCGATACCCGCCGGCAAATCTAACGACGCAAGGACAGCCCTCCCATTGCTCGATGGCCTCAACGGGTTGACCTATGAGCTGTGAAGTCCAGGGATTTTCCATGAGTTGTCTGGCGTCCGAGTTAAGCGGTTCCGAGAAGCGGCATCGGCTTGCATGAATCGTTAGGCGGCTCAGACACCTGAGCAACCCGGAATGGCAAGCCCGATGCTTGCGAGGAGCATGAGGCCGCCGAGAACGGCTAGTGCCGTGGTGCCG
This sequence comes from Proluteimonas luteida, assembly GCF_021191695.1. Taxonomy (GTDB): domain Bacteria; phylum Pseudomonadota; class Gammaproteobacteria; order Xanthomonadales; family Xanthomonadaceae; genus Luteimonas; species Luteimonas luteida. The sequence goes on along the minus strand of NZ_JAIWPT010000013.1, from coordinate 89,515 downwards.
ATAGCAATGCGAAGGGAACGGCGTTGGAATGCACGAAAACCGAACAGTAAAATCGAGACGGTACAGAGGAACAAGCTAAGAGCAAACGCGTTGGGGCCATGAGGCTGGCAGAGGAAGGTTCCAACCATCCAGATACCCAGGATGAAGACCGCGACGCTAGCTCCTAGTGAAGCCCACGCCGCTCTTTGTATGACTTGCAAGGAACTCATCAGAGCCGCCTAACGCCTGGATCAAGCCGCGCTGCGAGCCAACGTCGGCTTGAATGAATTGCCAGCCGCCAACCGCTATCACTGGCGGCACTCCATAGTCCATTCCCGACACAGTGAACGCTGACCGTAACGTGTGGTCTGGGCCAACATACCAGTATCGTGACTTGCCATCACGGAGTTCGATGGATCGGCCGGCGGGGTTGCCTGTCCGCGCGAAGGCAACTGACAGCAGGGCCTCCAGCACGATGTTCAGTGGCCGAACAGAGACTGCCGCTAGCTCAACAAGATGCGTGTTGGTCTCGGAGAGGCTCCACAGCTTCCGGATTTTCTGGCAAAGCCAACATCAACCAACAGCCACTCCCTGGAGGAACGAGTTGTCTCGTCAATTCTGCCCGCACGGATGTCTGTGATGGCGGCTAAAGCCTGAGCTAAGGCGTACCGCGAAGCGGGATCGCCTTCGAACTATCAGCCTTGCCTACCAGTGACATTGAGGCCATGGCTTGAGCGGTGGCTTCACTACTTTTAGAAGTGGTGAGGATAAAAAGAAGCTCGTCTTTGTCCTCGGGACGTGACCAGGCGTACGCCATGGTGCGAGTGTGCTTGTCATTTGGACCGAGCCCAGTTGCGTCTTGAACCGCAGCCAACAGCGGTTCCGGAGCAGTACCAACCAAGGCCGAGAAGCCGGCATGAGCGTGATCGGGGTTTGCGCGCTGTGCGAAAACAGCACAAACCGTATCATCGCGTAGCGCAACCACATACGTTGTGGAGGGCGCTATAACAAACCATGCTTTGCCAGGATTTCCGCCAAGAAAAAACTCCGCCTTGTCGGGAGGAGCCTCAGGAGCACCCATGTCACTCATGGCTTTTCGCAGATTGTCCTGCGAATAGAAATGCTTCATGCACGTACCCGCGAAAAGGGCATTGATGCTGTCCGGTGGCGGAGATGCTGCCGCAAGAGCCGGAAGCAGTGCTGCGGTTGCTAGAAGCTTACGCATGATATGTCTCGGAAGGCCAGCGCTGAATAAATCCGTGCAGCGAAGCGGCATCGGCTTGAATGAAATGTTAGGGCCCCAGGCCGACAAGATTAGCCCTATTTTGTGATCCCGACACGGACCTCCTTAGTTGGGTAATGAACGTGTCAATGGAGGCTGGGTCGCAGTGCATGAAAAGGCGTGCCGTCTCATGCTGCTCGGAGCGACAGACCGGGTAGCCGACTCGAAGGTGACCCACAGACCTACATGTCCGAGTCGGTCGGTGCAGAAGAACTCGAGTTGGCAGTAGCCGGCGCCCGGCGTGCCGAAGGCGTAGATGGCCGTTGAGTTTGCCGAAGCAGGAAAACCCTGAAGTGCTTCTGCTAGTTGCAAATGGTCACCGGGGTTTCCCCATGCCGAGGTGCTAGCTGCAAAGCCCCCGTTCGAGAGCCGCACGGTATACCGGACGAGCTGATCCCCGTCATGCTCGAGAGAACCACCAACTTCCAGTACTGCTTCCATAGGGCCCCAATGTTCGAGCTAACTGGACCGTAGCAGGTCCGTAGAGCGAGCGACCAGGCTGCACTTGCTGCAACGCCCGGCCGGTGCTGACTTGTTAGAGGAAATCAGTCATCTCGTACTGCGGGATCTCGATCTCGCATGGTCCTGGCATCGGATTGGGACAGCGTTTCACCCAGCTGACAGCTTCATCCATGTCTTTGACCTCCCAGAGCCAGAACCCGGCAACCAGTCCCTTCGTCTCGGCGAACGGTCCGTCGATGAATGTGCGGCGTTGTCCGTCGAGCGCAGCGCGCTTGCCCTGCGAGAAAGGCGCGAGGTTGTCGACGGTACGGAGGATACCGGCGGGGCACCCGGAAATCGATATCGGTCTTGCAGATTTCGTCAGCGCGCGACAGTGCCACGCAGGCTATCACTGGCCGTGGAGTTGGCTGTTGGTTCAAGCCGAAGGCGTCGACTTGAAATGAGTTGTCAGGCCGCGCTGCCAGGACCGTACCCCTCCAGAAGCTGCCGCGCTTCTGTCGGCGACGACTCGCCATACTCCAGAAGAGCGAACACGCGCCTAGCAAACGATGGGAGAGTGAAGTCGGCAGCCGCATGCAGGTCGTCCGCCGCAAATGCGGCTCGATCCGCGTCCAGGTCGCCTGAGGCGAACCGAGACACGAGCTCCTGGGCGAAGGCGTCACAGAAATGCGGCTCTGAAACCGCATGCTGCTGGATCAGGGTAAGAAAGTCCGAACGCAGGAGCGCACTCGAGCCGTCCGCGACTGTCGCATAGCGATCCAGCAGGCGTGCGATTGCGTCTTCCATGCGGGCTAATACCTGAATCAAGCCGACCGCGAATCGGATTCGGCTTGAATGAATTGTTAGGCGACAACCCGTGCTTGGTAGTCGCGCCAGCTTGTAAGAACGGATGCTGCCTCATCCGAGCGCTCTTTGTGACTCGGAAGACCCATGCTGTTGATGACAATCTGCTCCAGGTATGCGGACAGATCGGCATCCGAAGCGCGGGAGCGAAGAAGTGTAAACACTGGCCGCACATAGCCATAGTATTCGTCGCGGGCTTGGGGTACGCCAGTTACGCCGATTGGGTCCCAGATGTAGTGCAGCACCTCGCCGATGATGCGCAGGAGCTCTTGATCTTGAAAGCTGATATTTCGCGTCATTACGGCTCAACGCCTGAGTTAATGCGCGCCGCGAAGCGGCGTCGGCTTGAATGACATTTTAGGCGCCACTGTTGCGCAGAACTGGAGTCAATGTCCGCGATGCAAAGTGAGAGTGGATGGCTGCAGAGGCGAAGACAGCTGCGCTCAGGACCCCAGCAGCCCGCCATGGGATGGAATGTGAAAAAACAAATGGTAGAAACAGCATGAGTGCGCCGATGCTTAGAAGGTAAGCGCGCCTTTGCAGTAGTGTCGGCTGGCGAACTACCAGCACGGTGTTGCAATGAGGGCAAACAAGCTCACCTTCCGGATGAGCTGTTGTCGATCGAATGAGATGATCTTGAATTTCGCCTTTGCATAGGCCGCAGGAGAACTTTGACATGGCACCCTGACACCTGGATTAAGCCGACGGACAAAGCCCGTTCGGCTTGAATGAATTGTTGGATGCGACGGGAGACGCAAGCCTGATCTTGCGGATCATCCTATCCCCCAGAACGCATCTTTAAGTGCAGACCATAAGTCCTTGAGCGTCTTGCGCCTGCCGCCGAGCACAACAACACGAAGAAACTGTATGAAAGTTGCGAGGCCAAGCACCAGGAAAACGATAAGGCCCAAGCTGTCTCGGAAGATGTATGCGGCCGCAAGCCAAACAATGACTAAGGCCCCCAAGCCCAAGGCCAGCCTTGTTTCGTTGTTGATGGTGCCTGTTCCCATAGCGCCTAACGCCCGAGTTAAGCTGCGCCGCGAAGCGGCATCGGCTTGAATGAATTGTTAGGTGGCATTGCGAGCCACCAACGGAACAAACCTGTTCCAGACCAGAACTAGTGGGGCAGCAGACATTAGGCCAGCAACCCCGAACACAATGGCCCACCACCCCGGACTGTCTGGAACTAAGTAGAACACGGCTGCACCGCCACCAAAAGTTGCAGCTACGCCAATGAGCAGCGAAAGAACGATGCCAGGAAGCCAAGCGACACTCACGCGCTGACCGCAAGTGGCACACCGAACAGATCTGGCAGGGCCAAGACAAGCTCTGGCCCAACGGGATAGGCAGTATCCGCCACAGTAAGGACAAGAATCTCGCGTTGATCTGTCCATGCCACCTAACGCTTGAGTTAAGCCGCGCCGCGAAGCGGCGTCGGCTTGAATGAATTGTTAGCCATCACCGCGAATGTCGGTGATGCGCGGATCTTGGAGCCATATTGCGTCCAAGAGGCCGAACAAGTACGGGGCTAGCGGTGTACCAACAATCTCGTCCCGTGTGAGCGGGAACGAAGCTACCTGGTTGGTCTGCCCGGCTGGCCTAGTGCGCGAATCTATGACCATGAACGAGCTCTCGGAGGGGCGGTATGCGAACGAAGCTACGGATCGGTCGTTTGGCGTAGCCTCGTCTCCCCACTTGCCGAAGATAAGATCGAAGTTTGCATCGTGCTCTTTGGATGATTGAGTCCAATGGATCAAGTAGGCAGCCAGAGTCTTGTCTGAATCTTCGATCCAGCCCGACACACCGCGAGTCGTCTTGCCGCAGCACTCACAGAGGGTTGGATCAAAAGTCTTGTCTGGAACTACAGTAAGCACAGATGTGTCTCGTGATGGCTAACGCCTATTCGAAGTCATATTGACGTGTAATCCATCGACCTGATCAGAGTTTATCTGACTCCGGATTTAGAGGATTTCTTTATCTATCAATAGCTTGCCGGTTCAGGGGTGCCTAATCCCGGGGTGTCGGCGTCTGGCGGTTTGCATCCCGGAACGCTATCACCGGGTCGGGGGGTGGACAAGGCGCCGGATGGCGTGGCGCCCATGGCGCGCCGTGGGCCGGGACAGCGATGACGACGGGGCGCATCCGCTGAGACGCGCGTCGCTACACTTGTCGGGATGGACCTGACCCAATTGCTGCTGATCCTGCTCGTGGTCCTCGTCGCGGTGGCGACGGGGCTGCTCGTCGTGTTGCTGTTGCGCCGCCCGGAGCGGATCGGCGATTCGCTGGAGCGTGCGCTGCGCGAGGAGCAGCGCGATGGCCGGGTCGAGCTGCGGCAGCAGCTCGACGGGCTGTCGACGGCGCAGGCGCAGCGCATCGATGCGTTCGGGGCGCAGCTGCAGGCGGTGGCGGCGCGCACCGACCAGCGGCTCGATGCGTTCACCCAGACCACCGACCAGCGCCTGGACGTGCTGCGGGAGGCGTTGAACGAGGACGCGCGCAAGGCGCGTATCGAGGGCGCGGACCAGCAGCAGCGTTTCGCCGATGCGCTGGGCGCGAGGCTGGCCGAGCTGACCCAGCGCAACGAGCAGCGCATCGGCGAAATGCGGGCGACGCTGGAGCAGCAGCTGCAGAAGCTGCAGGCCGACAACGCGGCGAAGCTGGAACAGATGCGGGCGACCGTCGACGAGAAGCTGCAGTCGACGCTGGAGGCGCGGCTGGGCGCGTCGTTCAAGCTGGTGTCCGAGCGGTTGGAGCAGGTCCAGCGCGGGCTGGGCGAGATGCAGCAGCTGGCGACGGGCGTCGGCGACCTCAAGCGGGTACTGACCAACGTCAAGGATCGCGGCGGCTGGGGCGAGGTGCAGCTGGAGAACATCCTCGAGCAGACCCTGACCCAGGAGCAGTACGGCAAGGGCGTGCGGGTGAATCCGGGCAGTGGCGAGGCGGTGGATTTCGCGATCCGCCTGCCGGGCCGCGGCGATGCCGACACGCCGGTGTGGTTGCCGGTCGATGCCAAGTTCCCGCGCGAGGACTACGAGCGCCTGCTCGACGCGCAGGACAAGGGCGACGTCGAGATGGTGAAGACGACGGCCGCGCAGCTGGAGCGCGCGATCCGGGTGCAGGCCAAGTCGATCAGCGACAAGTACGTGATCCCGCCGCACACGACCGACTTCGCGGTGATGTTCCTGCCGACCGAGGGCCTGTATGCGGAAACCATCCGCCGCGCCGGCCTGGTCGACCTGCTGCAGCGCGAGCATCGCATCGTGCTGGCCGGCCCGACCACGTTCACCGCGCTGCTCAACAGCCTGCAGATGGGCTTCCGCACCCTGGCGATCGAGAAGCGCTCGAGCGAGGTCTGGCAGGTGCTGGGCGCGGTGAAGACCGAGTTCGGCAAGTTCGCGACGGTGCTGGAGAAGGCGACCAGCCAGCTCGACACGGTACAGAACAGCATCAAGCAGGCCGGCGTGCGCACGCGCGCGATCGAGCGCCAGCTGCGCGGCGTGGAATCGCTGCCGGGCGAGGCCGCGCAATCGCTGTTGGACGATGCGCTGGGCGGCGGCGAGCGCGACTGAGCGGTCGGGACGCCCGACCTCCGGAACACCGGGGGAGAACGCGCGGTGCTCCCGCCAGCGAAGAGGCGCAGCGGGGATCCCGACGCGCCAGCCCGCGGCCGAGCCGCCCGACGCCTGATCGGGCTCGTGCCGCGGGGCGGCGGCGTCAGGGCGTCGGCACGCCCGGGACGATCGGCATCACGTCGACCGGTACGGTCGGCATGGCGTCTTCCTCGTACAGGTAGTCGGGCAGCGGCGCGCCGTCCTCGTCCTGCCTGCGGCCCGGGCGGTTGGCCTCGATCTGGTAGGCGCGGCGCTGCATCCAGGCGTCGCGGATCAAGGCGTACTCGTCGGTGGCGCCCTCGCGCATGCTGTCGACGACGAACAGGCGGGTGCGCAGGTCCACCAGCTGCAGGCCCTGCAGGCCGAAGCGGACGGGGTCGTCGCTGACCTGGCGCAGCGGCGACAGCGGTGCGTCGCCGACCAGGCCGAAGCCGTCGCGCAGCGTGCGCGGGCCGAACAGCGGCAGTTCCAGGTAGCGCGAGTTGCGCCAGCCCCAGACGCCGAGGGTCTGGCCGAAGTCGGCATCGGCATGCGGGATGTCCGCGTCCGTGGCCGGGTCGAAGATGCCGCCGATGCCCAGCGTGCTGTTGACCACGAAGCGCGCCAGCGATTGCCCGGCGGCCTTGGGCCGGCCCTGCAGCAGGGCGTTGAGCGCGCTGACCGGCTGGCCGAGGTTGCTGAAGAAGTTGGTCACGCCCAGGCGCACCGGACGCGGCACCACCCTGGCGTAGACCTTCGCCAGCGGCTTGGCGAAGCCGCGGTCGACCGCGCTGTTGAACGCGAAGACCTTGCGGTTCAGCGGCTCCCACGGGTCGTAGCTGCGCGGCATCTGCGCCGCGTCGGGCAGCGTGGGATCGGCGACCGGGTCGTAGACGTCGGTGCCGTACAGCGCCGCGTAGTCCAGTTCTTCCTGGGTCGGCGTGCCGCCGGCCGGGCTGGCGTCGCCCGCTTCCAGCGCCGCGTCGTCGAAGGCGTGGATGACGGCCGCTTCCTCGGGGCTGGCGACCACCACCTCGCCCGCGTCGGCGGTGCCGCTGTCACCGGTCGCATCCGTGCCGATGGCGGTGGCCGGCTGGGTCGCGGGGGAATCGCCGACGGCGACCGGCGCGTGCGCGGTCTCGCGCGGCGCACCGTTGCCGGCACAGGCGGTCGCAAGCGCGGCGAGCAGCAGGGGCAGGAGCGGGCGGAGGAGCGTGGTCGGCATCGGTCGTGTCCCGTGGGGGCGGGGGAGTGCGGTCAGGCGCGGGCTGTCGGACGCAGGCGTTCAGGCACTGGCGAAGGTCAGCGACGGCGACAGGCGGTAGGCGCTGCGCAGTTCGGCCAGGCCCGGCGGCGTGCCGTCGACGGACACGCCGCCCGCGCCGGCCAGCAGCGCGAGCAGGGCCAGGCCGGCGCTGTCGATCGAGGTCACCGCGCGCAGGTCCAGGCGGCGGACGCCGTCGCGCTGCGGCGCCAGCGCGGCCCACAGGCCGCGCACGGCATCGCGCGACAGGGCGCCGGCGAACACCAGCGCGTCGCCGTCGCGGCGGACGGTGGCCGTGGCCGCGGTCATTGCTCGGCGGTGGCCTGGATCTGGCCGCTGCGCAACTGCTGGGCGACCTGGCGGATCGACTTGCTCTGCAGCTCGCCGTCGAACTGGTCGCGGAAGGTGCGCACGAACGACACGCCCTCGACCATCACGTCGAACACCTTCCAGCTGCCGCCGCTCTGGCGCATCAGGTAGTCGACCGGGATCGGCTCGCCGCCGCTGCGCAGCAGTTCGCTCGACACGCGCACGCCCAGGCCGCGCGGCAACGGGGTCTCGGACTTGATGCGCACGCGCAGCTGGGTGTTGAAGTCCAGCAGCGAGGAGCCGTAGCGGCGCATCAGGTTCTCGGCCAGCGCATCGCCGAACAGCTTGACGTCGGCGTCCGACGCGCCGCGTCCGTGGCGGCCGAGCACCTGGCGTGCGGCGTAGTCGCGGTCGAACATGGTGTCGAACTCGCCGGTGATGAAGCGCTGCAGTTCGGCGCGGTCGCGGCTGAACTCGGCGCGCCGCGATTCCAGCGTGCGCAGCACGCGCTCGCTGTTGGCCAGCACCAGCTGGCTCGGCGAGCCGGCCTGGGTCGACGGCGTCACCGGCTGCTGCGCGCCGGCGATCGCCGGCACGGCGGCCAGCAGCACGGCGCCGAGCGCCAGCGACAGGCCGCTGCGGAGCAGGCCGCGCGGAAGCAGGTGGGTACGGAGCGGGGAAATCCGGGGCATGGCGGTCATGGGGTCAGTCCTTCGTCGAGGGCAGGGGCGTCGCCGGACGCGGGGGCATCGGGCGACGGTGCGGAGCCGGCGGCATCGTCGCCGCCGCTGAACATGTACTTGCCGACCATCTGCATCAGGTCGACCGCGGGCGAGGTGAACGCGATCTCCTCGCCGGGCTGCAGCGATTCCAGGTCGCCGCCGGGCGACAGGCCGACGTAGCTCTCGCCGAGCAGGCCGCCGGTCAGGATCGCCGCCGAGGTGTCGGCGGGGATCTCGTGGTAGCGCCTGTCGATCGCCAGGGTGACGATCGAATCGAACCGGACCGGGTCCAGGTCGATGCCCGACACCCGGCCGATGGTCACGCCACCGACCTTGACCGGCGCGTTGGGACGCAGCTGGCCGAGGTTGCTGAAACGGGCCGTCAGCTCGTAGCTGGCGCTGCGGCCAAGGCTGAAGTTGCCGTTGGTCGAGGCGACCGCCAGCACCAGCAGCGAGCCGAGCGCCAGCAGCAGGAACGCGCCGACGGCGAACTCGAGACGGGGACCACGCGCGCTTGTCATGGGTGTCACCTTTGAGCGGACCGCGGCAACCGCGGCATTGACGGGAGGAAAGCCTCGCATCCACGTCCGGAACCGGCTGTGACCGGCCCGCGGGACCGGGTCACCGGAACAGGAATGCGGACATCACGAAATTGAACATCAGCACCAGCAGCGAGGCGTTGACCACCGCGCGGGTGGTCGCGACCGACGTGCCCTCGATCGTCGGCTCGGCGTGGTAGCCGACGTACGAGGCGACCAGCGCCGCGGTGCCGCCGAACACGGCCGATTTCATGAACGCGGTCAGGAAGTCGTGGCGGAAATCGACCGCGTCGCGCATCGTCTGCCAGAACATGCCGTTGTCGATGCCGAGCACCTGCACCGACTGGAACCAGCTGGCCGACAGCGCCAGGCTGCAGAAGAACGCGGTCAGCAGCGGCACGCAGATCACCGCCGCCCAGAACCGCGGCGCCACGGTCTTGGCCACCGGGTCGATCGCCATCAGCCCCAGCGCGGTGATCTGGTCGGTGGCGCGCATCAGGCCCAGTTCGGCGGCGATCGAGCTGCCGGCGCGGCCGATGAACAGCAGCGCGGTCAGCACCGGCGCCAGCTCGCGGTACAGGCCCAGCCCCACCAGCAGGCTGACCTGGTTGGTCGCGCCGAAGGTTTCCAGCCCGCGGAACGCCAGCAGGCTCAGCGACAGGCCGACGAAGGCGCCGCCGACCGCGATGATCGGCAGCGAGCGCCCGCCGATCTTGTAGATCTCGCGCAGCAGCTCGGTGAAGAAGTCGCCCGTCGGCTTCGAGGCCCGCAGCACCGACAGCGAGAACAGCCCGGCGCGGCCGAGCGCGCGGATCGCATCGCCCATCACGCGGCCTCCGTGCGCGGCGCGCTGTCGAAGGCGATCGGCCCGTCGGGCTGGCCATGCAGGAACTGCAGCACCAGCGGGTCGCGGCTGGCCTCGAGTTCGGCCGGCGTGCCCGAGAACACGATCCCGCCATTGGCGATGACGATCGCACGGTCGGCGATCGGCAGGGTCTCGTGCACGTGGTGGGTGACGATGATGCTGGTCATGCCGAGGTTGGCGTTGAGCCGGCTGATCAGGCTCATGATCACGCCCGAGGCGATCGGGTCCAGCCCGGTCAGCGGCTCGTCGTAGACCATCAGCGGTGGGTCCAGCGCCAGCGCGCGCGCCAGCGCAACCCGCCGCGCCATGCCGCCCGACAGCTCGCGGGGATACAGGTCCGCGGCCAGCCGCAGGCCCACCGCGTGCAGCTTCATCGCCACCAGCTGGTCGATGACCGGCTTCGGCAGGTCGGTATGGGTGCGCAGCGGCAGCGCGACGTTCTCGGCCACGGTCAGGTCGGTCAGCAGGCCGTTGCCCTGCAGCATCACGCCGATGCGCTTGCGCAGGGTCAGCAACGCGCGCTGGCGCTGCGGCACGCGCTCGCCGAACACCTCCACGGTGCCGGCCGCCGGCGCCAGTTCGCCGGTCAGCGCCGCCAGCAGCGTCGACTTGCCGCTGCCCGACGGTCCCAGCACCGCGGTCACGCTGCCGCGCGGCACCGTCAGGTCGATGCCGGACAGGATCGTGCGCCCGCCGCGGTCCAGGCGGACCCCGTCGAAACGGACGGCATTGGCGGGGGTGGGGACGGCGCTCATGCGGGACCGGGAATCCATGGGTGCAAAACCCGGCGAGCATGCCCAGTTGCGGCTGAATGCCCGCCGAGTGACTGAACCGGATAGTACAGTAATTGCCGCCGGACCGGCATGGGCCGGTCGGCAGGGTGACGCAAGGCACGCCCGCGTCCGGCGCTTTGCATCCCGATTCCGCGGGTGGGAGGGACAAGGACAGGCGCGGTCGGGAACCCCGTCGTGGCGTTCGCGGGCCGCTCAGCCCGCCATCAGCCCGATCACCACCGCGTTGATCAGGTCGATGAAGAAGCCGCAGACCAGCGGCACCACCAGGAAGGCCTTCGGCGCGGCGCCGTATTCGCGGGTGACCGCGCTCATGTTGGCCACCGCGGTCGCGGTCGAGCCCAGGGTGATGCCGCCGAACGCCGAGCACATCACCGCGGCCTCGTAGTCGCGGCCCATGACCCGGAACACCACCAGCACGGTGAACGCGATCACCATCGCGATCTGCAGCGCCATGGCCACGGTGATGAAGCCCAGCATCGGCTGCAGCGCCCACAGCTGCAGGCCCATCAGCGCCATGGTCAGGAACATGCCCAGGCTGACGTCGGAGATCAGCGCGATGCCCGGCTGCATGCTGTCGTAGTTCCACATGCGCCCGCCGCGCGGCGCCAGCAGGTCGCCGAGGCTGCGCAGCCCGATGCCCGCGAGCAGGCAGCCGACGAACGCCGGCAGGTTCAGGCCGGTCAGGCCGATCAGGCTGCCGATGCCCTGGCCCAGCATCAGCGCGACGTTGAGCCAGAACAGCGCCAGCAGCACGCCGTAGTAGTCGAGCCGGGCGCGCGATTCGTCGCCGTACAGCGTGCCGACCTCGAGGTCGGCGTCCGCCGACGGCATCACCGGGTGGCGGCGGATCAGCCAGCCGGCGATCGGACCGCCGATCACGCAGGCCGCGATCAGGCCGATCATGTTCGCCGCCAGGCCCAGCTCGCCGGCGCCGGCCAGGCCCAGCGTCTCGACGAAGTGCGGGGTCCAGGCCATCGTCGTGCCGACGCCGCCGGTCAGCGACACCGAGCCGACCATCAGCCCGGCGCGCGGGTCCATGCCGAACAGGCTGGCCACGGTCATGCCCAGGCCGTTCTGCATCACCATGAACACCGCCGCCAGCAGCGTCAGCACGACCAGCATCCGGCCGCCGCTGAGCAGCGCGCGGACGTTGGAGTTCAGCCCCAGCGCGGCGAAGAAGTACAACAGCAGCAGGTCGCGCGCGCCCAGTTCGAACTGCACCCGCAGCCCGGCCGCGTAGTACAGCGTGCACACCACCGCGGCGCACAGCACGCCGCCGACCACCGGCTCGGGAATGCCGTAGCGGCGCAGCACGCCGATCCGCGCCGACAGGCCCTTGCCGACGAACAGCAGCAGGATCGCGAGGGTGAAGCTGACGAAGGCGTCGACCTCGAACAGGCCGCCGCGCAGGCTGTCGTGCAGTGGCGGCAGGCGCGGGGTCACGGAAAGCCGGCCTCGGCGCCGGTGGCCTCGCGCACCGCCTCGGTGTCGCCGGCCGCGGCCGCGTGCGCGGCGAGATCCTCGTGCAGGATCCGGCGGATCTCGAGGATCGCCTGCGCGGTCTCCTGCACGCTGTGGCCGGAGGTGATGATCTTCTCCGAGTCGGCGCCGTCCAGGTGCGCGCTGCGGTACGGCACCAGGCCGTCGCTGGAGTCGAGCAGCGGCACGTCCGGATTGGTCCGGGCGATGATCGAGTTGTAGTGCACCTGCGGCGAGATCGGCAGGTCGGCGGCCGCGCGCACGAACGGGTCCCTGGCACTGAGGTTGTCGATGCTGTTGCCCAGGTGGCCGCCGTCGGCGCCGTCCTTGCCGCCGACCACGGTCGTGAGCGCTTCGTCGACCCCTTCGAGCACGGTCAGCGGCAGCCGCACCAGGCGCGCGATCAGGCGGCCGAGGCGGTGGTCGGCGACGTCGGTGCCGCGGTGCGGCGCGGCGATGAAGATCGCGCGCTCGACGTTGGGAAACGCATCGAAATGCAGCATCGGGTCGATCCGCGGCCGTACCTCGGCCAGCCGCGCCGGGTCGATGTCGTGCGCGGCCAGCGCCCAGTCCCACAGCTGCTGGTCGGACGAGGACACCATCAGCCGCGCGATCACCCCGCCCATGCTGTGGCCGATCAGCACCATGTCGTGCGAGGCCGGCGCCTGGCCGGTCGGGTCGAAGTGGTCCAGCGCGCTGGCGGTCAGCCGCCGGATCGCGGCGTGGTTGAGCACGATCGGCATGTTGGTCGGGTAGTAGACCTGCCAGACCTGGAAGTTCTGCCGCAGCGCCTCGTCGCCCATGACCTCGTTGGCGACGTTGACCCAGGCCTCCGGACTGCTGGCCAGGCCGTGCAGCATCAGGATGATGCGGCGCTGGGGATCGTAGGGCTGCAGCATGTACAGGTGCGGGTGGTCGATGCCGCGCTCGCGCCCGAACAGCGTGCGCAGCGACTGCATGTTGAAACCCGAGCGCGCCAGCCACAGCCCGTAGCCGGCGGTGAAGTTGGCCGCCAGCGGCACTTCCTGCCCGTGCAGGGTGATGCTGCTGTCGATGTAGGGGTCGTGCACGCTGACCCGCACCGCGCGCGTGGCCAGGATCGCGTCGAGGTCGTCGCCGTCGAACTGGAACAGCACCGTCAGCGACGGCGACGGCATCTCGCTCCACGCCGGCGCGCGCGGGCGCCGGTGCGGCGGGCCGACGTCGGCCTCGGCGGTGTCGGCCTCCGGCAGCACCGTGGTCACCGGGTCGTCCTCCAGCACGGCGACGAGTTCGGCGCCGAAGCCGTCGCGGCGATAGGTGCTGCGCAGGCCCTGGAACGACAGCGACGAGGCCGGCGTCAACTCCCGCGGCAGCTGCGTGCCCTCGGGCAGGCGCACCCGGCTCAGGTCCATGCGCAGGGTCCAGCCGGCGGGGTGGAAGGTGCCGCTGGCATCGCTGCCCGGGGCATCGCGGGCGCGGTCCTCGAACAGCAGCGTGATCGCCTCCTCCACCGCATGGTTGTAGTAGTCGCGGACCTGGGTCTGGCGGTCCTCGAATGCGCGCTCGCCGGGCGTGCGCGCGCTGAAGAACAGGTAGGCGTAGGCGTGCCGCGCCGCTTCCATCCACGCCTGCAGGCGCGCGTCGGCGGCCGCCTGCACCGCGCCGGGCCCGGCCTTGCGCGGAGGCGCGGCCGGCAGCGCGATCGCCTGCTGCAGCCACAGCTCCGACAGCGCCGACAGCCGCCGCTCGCCGCTGATGCCCGACACCTCGCGCAGCGCATCGATGCAGTCGACCGAGGGCTTCGCGCACTGGCCTGCGTCGAGTCCGGCGACCTCGATCGTCTGCCGGGTCGCGATGCTGAGCTCGCCGGTGGTCAGGATGTCGCCGCGCTTGAGGGTGATGTACTCGCCGGCGGTCATCGGCTTGACCGCGACCGAGGGCTTGAACTCCTGCAGGATCGCGCAGCCGCCGAGCAGCAGCGTCGCGGCAACCGGCAGCAGCAGGGCGCCCAGGCGGCGTGCGGTCGGAACAGCGGACATCATTCGGCCTCCTGTCGCGGATCGAGGTCGCGCGCAGCGGCCACGGGGGGCGAAGGCGCGACCCCGGGCAGGCCGGCGCGGATGGCGCGGCTGAAGTCCTCGCCGCGCGCATCGGCCGCGCGTGCGCGGGCGTTGATGTGGCCGCGGGCCCGCAGCTGCGGGTAGCCGTAGCCCGGCGCCAGGCCGCCGAGATCGTACACGTACTCGGCGAAGTATCCCGACAGCAGCAGCCGGTAGTCCAGCGGCAGGCCCGGCGCGACGTGGCGGGCGATGTCGTAGATGACCGTGGTGCAGTTGCTGGTCAGGCTGTTGTAGAAGCGCGGCGCGCGCAGCAGGTCGTCGGCCTCGCCGACATAGCCCAGGAACAGCGCGCGCAGGTGGGCGCGGTCGAGGTCCAGCGCGTACAGGTACACCTGCTCGCCGCGTGCGTTGCTGCGGGTGCGGATGATGTCGCGCTCGTCGGCGGCGATCAGCACCGCCTCGAACTCGCGGAAGAACCCCCCGATCGCCGAGAAATGCTCGTCGCGCTCCTTGCGGATCTCGATCGAGAACACCACGCGCTGGCCGTCGTCGAAGCCGAACGACACCAGCGTGTGCGCGATCTGCGGCCCCATCCAGTACGACATCACCAGGTCGGCTGTCGCCAGCCGGTCGAGGTCGTAGCTGCGCGTCTCCCAGCGGATGTCGTAGTCGGTCTCGCTGCGCCAGTGGAAGTTGCGGACGTTGCGCAGCGTGACCCGGCTGCCGTCGACGTCGGCCTCGAGCAGGCGCGCCACGTCGTCGGCCCAGTCGCGGTCGTGCGACGGCGCCAGCGTGCTCCACCAGCCCAGCAGCGCCACCGCCGCCGCGCCGAACGCCAGCAGCGTCGCCCGCCGCCGCGCGCGCATCAGGCCGACGGCCGCGGCGATGCCGGCCAGGCTCCAGCCGGCGATCAGCGCCACGCGCAGCGGCGTCGCCGCCGGTCCCTGGTACCACAGCGCCAGCGCGCCCCACGCCGTCAGGCCCAGCAGTGCGAGGGCCGCGAACGCACGCGCGCAGCGGCGCGGCCACGACGTCGTCCTGCTCATCCGTGCGCCCGCCGGTGCGGGTGCAGCGTCGTGTCCGCGTGCTGCCGCAGGCGCGCATCGGGCGCGGGACGGTTCCGCTTGCGGCCAGCGGCGGGGTCGAGTTCATCCATGGGCGGAACGCGTGGCTCGGGCGCGGAAGTGGCGCGGCATAGTGTAGAGGGCCCGGCCATCGCCTCGATCCGCCGATGTTTGATCAGGATCAAGGTGGCTGCCGTGCGGGGCTGTCAGGATCATGGCACGCGGTCCAATGGCCGTCGCCTGCCCGTATCCGCGGCCGGGCTGCGTTCCACCACCCAGAGGGCATGACCATGAACGACGTGACCGGAGTTCCGCTGCGCCTGTATCGCGCCAACCTCGAACTGCAGGCCAGGATCGGCAGTCTGCTCCAGCAGAGCGGGACGCACTGGCTGGATTTCGCCCAGCGCCTGGCCGGCGACGGCATCGCCGAGAGCAATGCCGAACTGGCGACCGTGCTCAAGGCCGGGGACTGGGAGAAGCTGGCGACATTGCCGGTGGACATCTTCTGGCGGCAGCTGCAGCAGCGCGTGGGCGACAGCCAGGAGGCCGCGCAGATCGCGGTCAATGCGCAGACCGAATTTGCCGGTGGCGTGCAGGAGGCGCTGATCGCCTGGCAGAAGGAAACCGCCGAGGCGCTGGCGTCGGCCAAGGATGCGGGCGTCGACGCCGCGACGCTGGATGCGTGGCGTGGACTGCAGGACGCCTGGGCGGCGCTGTTGCAGCCGCCGGGTACCGGGGCACCGCCGCCGAAGAAGCCTGCCGGCGCCCGCAAACAGTAGCCACGCCGCTCCGGGCGCGAACCGCGGCCGGCCGGGCGCACGGCCCGGATCGACGCACGCGGTCCGCGTGCTCGACGGGCCGCGTTGCCCGCGCCGCGGCGCGGCTGCAACGTGGCCGCACTATGCTGGTCGCGCCGCCGCACCGCCATGCGGTCCGTCGCCGCGCCGTCCGCGCCGCCTCCAGGAGCCCGAACAGATGCCCGCCATGCCCGTGTCCGACGACGACCTGACCATGCTGCGCAACCGCACGCTCGACGAGATCGCGGTCGGCGACAGCGCCAGCGTCGAGCGCACGCTGACCCGGGAGGACATCCAGGTGTTCGCCGCACTGTCGGGCGATGTCAATCCGCAGCACATCGATGCCGAGTTCGCCGCGGCCTCGCGCTTCAACGGCGTCATTGCCCACGGCATGTGGGGCGGGGCGCTGATCTCGGCCTTGCTGGGCACGCGCCTGCCGGGGCCGGGCACCATCTACCGCAGCCAGAGCCTGCGCTTCCTCGCGCCGGTGCGCATCGGCGACCGGCTGCGGGTCGGCGTGACCGTGACCGCGCGCGACGCGGCGACTGGCCGGGTCACGCTGGCCTGCAGCTGCACCAACCAGCATGGCGAGACGGTCATCGACGGCGAGGCCGAGGTGCTGGCGCCGACCGAGCGCATCGAGCGCCCGCGCACGGTGCTGCCGGAGATCCGCCTCGACGTCGGCGGGCGCGACGGCGTCGCGCGGCTGCTGGCGCACGTCCGCGCGCTGCAGCCGGTCCGGGTCGCGGTGGTGCATCCCTGCGACGCGTCCAGCCTGTCGGCCGCGCTGGACGCGCGCCGCGCCGGCCTGATCGAACCGGTGCTGGTGGCGCCGCAGGTACGGCTGGAGGCGGTCGCGGCGGAGGCCGGGCTGGACCTGGCCGGCATCGCGATCGTCGACGTGGCGCACAGTCACGCCGCCGCCGCGCGCGCGGTCGAGCTGGCCGCCGGCGGCGAGGTCGAGGCGCTGATGAAGGGCAGCCTGCACACCGACGAGCTGATGGCGGCGGTGGTGGCCTCCGCCGGCGGGCTGCGCACCAAGCGCCGGGTCAGCCACTGCTTCGTGCTGCAGACGCCGCACTATCCGCGGCCGTTCATCGTCACCGATGCGGCGATCAACCTGGCGCCGACGCTGGAGCAGAAGGCCGACATCGTCCGCAACGCCATCGACCTGGCGCACGTGATCGGCGTGGCCGAGCCCAGGGTCGCGATCCTGGCCGCGGTGGAGACCGTCAGCCCGCTGATGCCGGCCACGCTCGATGCCGCCGCGCTGTGCAAGATGGCCGATCGGGGCCAGATCGCCGGTGGCGTGCTCGACGGCCCGCTGGCGTTCGACAACGCGGTCTCGCCGGCCGCCGCGCGCACCAAGGGCATCGTGTCGCCGGTCGCCGGGCAGGCCGATATCCTCGTCGTCCCGGACCTGGAGAGCGGCAACATGCTGGCCAAGCAGCTGATGTACATGGGCGAGGCCGCCAGCGCCGGCATCGTCATGGGCGCGAAGGTGCCGGTGGTGCTGACCAGCCGCGCCGACAGCCACGAGGCGCGCATCGCCTCGTGCGCGATCGCGCTGCTGCTGGCCCACCACTACCGCGAGGCGCCGCCGTGAGCCGGCGCGTGCCGGCCGTCCGCGCCACGGGGGTGCCGACGCCATGAGCGGACAGCCTCCGCACGATCGCCACATGCACGATCACGGCGCGCACGCCGGCGATGCGTCCGATGCCGGCACGCCGCTGCGCGACCCGGTCTGCGGCATGGCGGTCACCGCCGGTTCCCCCCACCATCGCCATTACGACGGTCGCGATTTCCATTTCTGCAGCGCGCATTGCGCGGCGCGTTTCGACGCCGATCCCGCGCGCTACGCGGCTGCGGCGAAGCCCGATGGCGCAGCCCCAGCCGCGCACGCCTGTTGCCACCACGGCGGCGGAACCCGCGCCGGCACCGCGTCCGCCGGCCATGCGCACGCCGCTGCGCCAGCTGCGTCCGCCGCGCCGCCCGGCACGATCTACACCTGCCCGATGCATCCGCAGATCCGCCAGGACCATCCCGGCCACTGCCCGATCTGCGGCATGGCGCTGGAGCCGGAGCTGCCCACGCTGGGCGACGACGACAACCCGGAGCTGCGCGATTTCTCGCGGCGCTTCTGGTGGACGCTGCCGCTGACCCTGGTGGTGTTCGTGCTGGCGATGTTCGGCCACCGGCTGCACCTGGTCGACATGGCCCTGCAGAGCTGGATCGAGCTGGCGCTGAGCGCGCCGGTGGTGCTGTGGGCCGGCGCGCCGTTCTTCGTCCGCGGCTGGCAGTCGCTGCGCAACCGCAGCCCCAACATGTGGACGCTGATCTCGCTGGGCACCGGCGCGGCGTTCGGCTACAGCGTGGTCGCCACGCTCGCGCCGCAGGTGTTCCCGGCCTCGTTCGTGTCGATGGGCCGGGCCGCGGTGTACTTCGAGGCCGCGGCGGTGATCATCTCGCTGACCCTGCTCGGGCAGATGCTGGAGCTGCGCGCGCGCGCGCAGACCTCGGCGGCGATCCGTTCGCTGCTGGCGCTGGCGCCGCCGGTCGCGCGGCGCATCCGCGACGACGGCAGCGAGGAGGACGTGCCGCTGGCGCAGGTGCACGCCGGCGACCGCCTGCGCGTGCGTCCCGGCGAGAAGGTGCCGGTCGACGGTGTGGTGCTCGACGGCGCCAGCTCCGTCGACGAGTCGATGCTGACCGGCGAGCCGCTGCCGGTCGGCAAGCGCGCCGGCGACGGGCTGATCGGCGCGACCCTCAATACCGGCGGCACCCTGGTGATGCGCGCCGACAAGGTCGGCGCGGACACGGTGCTGTCGCGGATCGTGCAGATGGTCGCCAGCGCCCAGCGCTCGCGCGCGCCGATGCAGCGCATGGCCGACAGGGTGGCCGGCGGTTTCGTCGTCGCGGTCGTGGTCGTCGCCGTGGTCGCGTTCTTCGTCTGGGGCCTGTTCGGCCCGGACCCGGGCTGGGTCTACGGCCTGATCAACGCGGTCTCGGTGCTGATCATCGCCTGTCCCTGCGCGCTGGGCCTGGCCACGCCGATGTCGATCATGGTCGCCACCGGCCGCGGCGCGACCCGCGGCATCCTGTTCCGCGACGCCTCGGCGATCGAGAACCTGGGCAAGGTCGACACCCTGATCGTCGACAAGACCGGCACCCTGACCGAAGGCCGGCCGGCGTTCCGCGCGGTGGTCCCGGCCGCGGGCTTCGACGCCGATACGGTGCTGCGGCTCGCGGCCAGCCTCGACCAGGGCAGCGAGCATCCGCTGGCCGCAGCGATCGTTGCCGAGGCGCAGGCGCGCGGGCTCGCGCTGGCGCCGCCGCAGGCGTTCGAATCGGGCTCGGGCATCGGCGTGCGCGGCCACGTCGACGGCCACGCGCTGGCGCTGGGCAACGGTGCGCTGATGCAGCAGGCCGGGGTCGTGGTCGATGCGCTGGCCGAGGATGCCGAGGCGCTGCGCGGCGAGGGTGCCAGCGTCATGCATCTGGCCGTCGACGGCCGCCTCGCCGGCCTGCTGGCGGTCGCCGACCCGGTCAAGGCCAGCACGCCCGAGGCGATCGCCGCGCTGCATGCCGAGGGCCTGCGCATCGTCATGGCCACCGGCGACGGCCTGACCACCGCGCGTTCGGTCGCGGCGGCGCTCGGCATCGACGAGGTCCACGGCGAAGTGCAGCCGGCCGACAAGCTGGCGCTGGTCGAGCGCCTGCAGGGCGAAGGCCGGGTGGTGGCGATGGCCGGCGACGGCATCAACGACGCGCCGGCGCTGGCCCGCGCCGATGTCGGCATCGCCATGGGCACCGGCACCGACGTGGCGATGAACAGCGCGCAGGTGACCCTGGTCAAGGGCGACCTGCGCGGCATCGCCACCGCGCGCGCGCTGTCGCGGGCCACGGTCGCCAACATGCGCCAGAACCTGGGGTTCGCGCTGGTCTACAACGGCCTCGGCGTGCCGCTGGCCGCCGGCGTGCTGTACCCGCTGACCGGCTGGCTGCTGTCGCCGATGTTCGCCGCGCTGGCGATGAGCCTGAGCTCGGTGTCGGTGGTCGGCAACGCGCTGCGCCTGCGCCGGCAGTCGATCGACCCGGCCGCCCGTGCCGGCGGAGGCCGCGCATGACCGCCCTGTCCGCGCGCGACCGCTACCCGACCCGCGGCGAGCTGGTGCTGGTGCTCAACTGCGGCTCGTCGAGCATCAAGTTCGCGCTGTTCGACAGCGGCCAGGTGCCGCTGCCGCGCACCCCGGTGTGGAACGGCAAGGTCCAGGGCATCGGCGGGCCGACGCCGACCTACGGCGAGACCGGCATCGAACCCGAGCCGCTGGCGCTGGATCCGCAGCAGCCCTACCACGCGGCGCTGCGGCGCATCGAGCAGGGCGTGCTGGCGCGGCTGGGCGGCCGCCGGCTGCACAGCATCGCCCACCGCGTGGTCCACGGCGGCAGCCGGTATTTCGCGCCGGTGCGGGTCGACGCCGACGTGCTGGCCGACCTGCACGACCTGATCCCGCTGGCGCCGCTGCACCAGCCGTTCGCGCTCGAGGCGATCCGGGTGCTGCTGGCGCAGCGCCCGGACCTGCCGCAGGTGGCGTGCTTCGACACCGCGTTCCACCACACCCTGCCCAAGGTCGAGCAGCTGCTGCCGTTGCCCTTCGATGCCTGGCAGCGCGGCCTGCGCCGCTACGGCTTCCACGGCTTGTCCTACGAATACCTGGCGCTGGCGCTGCACGAGCGCCATGGCGATCTCGCGCGTGGCCGGGTGATCGCCGCGCACCTGGGCAGCGGCGCCAGCCTGTGCGCGATGCAGGACCTGCAGAGCGTCGCCACGACGATGGGCTTCTCCGCGCTCGACGGGCTGATGATGGGCACGCGCACCGGCGCGCTCGATCCCGGCGCGGTGATCTACCTGATGGAGATCGAGAAGCTGACCCTGGCCCAGGTCGGCCACGTGCTGTATTCCGAGTCCGGCCTGCTGGGCGTGTCCGGCACCTCGTCGGAGCCGCGCGTGCTGCTGCCGCTGGAACAGGAGGACAGCGACGCCGGCGCGCGCGCGCGCGACGCGCTGGCGCTGTACGTGCGCCGCATCGTGCGCGAGATCGGTGCGCTGGTCGCGGTGCTCGGCGGGCTCGACCTGCTGGTGTTCACCGCCGGCGTCGGCGAGCACAACCCGGTGATCCGCCAGCGCATCTGCGACGACCTGGCGTTCCTCGGCGTGCGCCTGGATCCGCGGACCAATGCCGACGACGCGCTGGTGATCTCGGCGGCGGACAGCGCCGTGGTGGTCGGCGTGGAGCCGACCAACGAGGAATGGATCGCCGCGCGCGACGCGCTGGCGCTGGCCGATGCGCTGGCGGACGCGCCGGCCGGGTCCGGACGATGACACCACTGCCACGCCCCGGGCGTGGCCCGACACACGGGGGAGAGACGCGATGCTGCTTGGACTGGATGCCCAGATCTGGAAACTGATCCTGGTGCTGATGGTGTTCCCGCTGCTGGCGGTGGGGGTGCTGAACCTGATCTTCCGCAAGCGCGGCGGGATCGAGAAACACTGGGGCGGGGTGCTGTTCGTGCTGCTGGCGGGGATCGTGGCGGTGCTGATCATCCTCGACAAGGTGCGGCTGTGACGCGCACGGTGCGCCGGCGCATGGCGCGGGGACAGGCATGCAGCGGCTGATCCTGCCGCTGCCCGGCAACGAAGCCTTCGCCGCGCGGCTGGCGGCCGCCTGCGGCGGCGAGGCAGGGCGCATCGAGACCCGGCGCTTTCCCGACGGCGAAACCTACCTGCGCCTGCAGGCCGATCCGGCCGGCCGCGAGGTCGACCTGGTCTGTACCCTGGCCCGGCCCGATCCGCAGTTCCTGGCGCTGGTGTTCGCCGCCGATGCCGCGCGCGAGCTCGGCGCGACCCGGGTCAACCTGGTCGCGCCGTACCTGGCCTACATGCGCCAGGACATGCGTTTCCACGCCGGCGAATGCATCAGCTCGCTGTCGTTCGCGCGGCTGCTGTCGTCGACCTTCGACCGGCTGCTTACGGTCGACCCGCACCTGCACCGCCACGCCACGCTGTCGGCGCTGTACACGATTCCCACCGCGACGCTGCAGGCCGCGCCGCTGCTGGCCGACTGGATCGCGGCCAACGTGGACGCGCCGCTGGTCGTCGGTCCCGACGAGGAAAGCGAGCAGTGGGCCGGCGCGATCGCCGCGCGCATCCACGCCCCGCACGTGGTGCTGCGCAAGACCCGCCTCGGCGACCGCAGCGTCGACATCGAACTGCCGGACCTGACGGCCTGGCGCGACCGCACCCCGGTGTTGGTCGACGACATCGCCTCGTCCGGGCGCACGCTCGCCGTCGCCGCGCGCAAGCTGGCCGCGCAGGGGCTGCGCACGCCCGAGTGCGTGGTCGTGCATGCGCTGTTCGCCGACGGCGCCTGGGACGAGTTGGCGCCGTTGTTCGCGCGCATCGCGTCCACCGACGCGGTGCCGCACCCGAGCAACCGCATCGCCCTGGCGCCGCTGCTGGCCGACGCGCTGGTGCGTGGCCTGGGCGACTGAAGCGCGACGACGCGCCATCCGTCGATGTCCCGGCATCGGCATCATCGACAGAGACACGCAATACCTGAGGGAGGGAACATCGCCATGCACATCACCACGTCCGGCAACGGCACGTCCGGCAACGGCACCGACGTACGCGCCCGCTGGCGCGCGGGCCACGGCCCGATCGTCCACCGGGCCGACACCGTCGAGCGCATCGACGCGCTGCTCGCGCGGCTGCTGGCCGACGGCCGCCTCGCCGCTGCCGACGACGCCTACGCGCTGCTGGCCGCCGCCGACCGCCTGACCTGCACCGCGATGAACGTGGTCGCGCACATGACCTATGCACGGCGCATCGACCTGTCCGGCGCGCCGCTGGCGGCCGCGGACTTCAAGCCCACGCCCGAAGGCCACACCGGCGGCGCGCTGAACATGGTGCAGGCCTTCGTCGGCTACCTGCTGGCCAACGCCCTGACCGGCGATACCCGCGGCTGGCTGATGGGGCAGGGCCACTGCGCCGCCGCGATCGAGGCGGTCAACGCGCTGACCGGCGACGTGTCGCCGGCGCAGCGTGGCCGTTACGACCGCAGCGAGTCCGGGCTGTCGCGGCTGATCGGCGACTTCTATTCCTACGCCATCGACGCCGCCGGCCATCCCGCGGTGCCGGTCGGCAGCCACGCCGGGCCCAACACCGCCGGCGCGATCTCCGAAGGCGGCTACCTCGGCTTCGCCGGCCTGCAGTACGTGCACATGCCGCTGCCGGGCGAGAGCCTGGTCGCGTTCCTCAGCGACGGCGCGTTCGAGGAACAGCGCGGCTCGGACTGGGCGCCGCGCTGGTGGCGCGCCGAGGACAGCGGCTTCGCGATCCCGGTGATGATCCTCAACGGCCGCCGCATCGAGCAGCGCACCCAGATCGTGCAGGAGGGTGGCGCGCCGTGGCTGGCCGAGGACGTGCGCCACAACGGCTTCGACCCGCTGACCGTCGACGGCCGCGACCCGGCGGCGATCGCCTGGGCCATCGTCACCGCCGAGGATGCGCTGCGCGCCTTCGCCGAAGACCCGGACCGGCGCTATCCCGCGCGGCTGCCGTACGTGATCGCCGAGACCGAGAAGGGCTTCGGCTTTCCCGGCGCCGGCACCAACGCCGCGCACAACCTGCCGCTGGGTGGCAACCCGTCGGTGGACGCGGCCGCGCGCGAGGCCTTCAACGCCAGCGCACGCGCGCTGTTCGTGCCGCAGGCGGAACTCGACGCCGCACTGTCGGCCTTCGACGTGCACGCGCGCCAGCAGCGCGTGCGCGAGAGCGAAAATCCGATCGCGCACCGCCATCCCGATACGCCGCAGCTGCCGCCACCGGCGTGGGAGCCGGTCGGCGGCCAGGGCAGCGCGATGACCACGCTCGACCGCTGGTTCGTCGCGCTGGTGCAGGCCAACCCGGACCTGCGCGTGCGCGTCGGCAATCCCGACGAGCTGGCCAGCAACAAGATGGGCGGCACGCTGGCGCTGCTGGAGCACCGGGTCAACGAACCCGAGCCCGGCGTGCCGGAGGCGCTGCTCGGCGACGTCATCACCGCGCTCAACGAGGAAGCCGTCGCCGGCGCCGCGCTCGGCAACAAGGGCGGGCTGAACCTGGTCGTCAGCTACGAGGCGTTCGCGGTGAAGATGCTCGGCATGCTGCGCCAGGAGATCATCTTCGCCCGTCGCCAGCGCGAGATCGGCCAGCCCGCCGGCTGGCTGCCGGTGCCGCTGATCGTGACCTCGCACACCTGGGAGAACAGCAAGAACGAACAGTCGCACCAGGATCCGACGATCGGCGAGGCGCTGCTGGGCGAGATGTCCGACACCGCGCGCGTGCTGTTCCCGGTCGACGGCAACACCGCGGTCGCGGCGCTGCGCGACGTGTATGCCGGGCGCGGGCAACTGGCCTGCGTGGTGGTGTCCAAGCGCGACGTCGCGCACCGCTTCGATGCCGACGCCGCGCTGGCGCTGGTCCGCGACGGCGCCGCGCGCGTGGCCGGCGATCCGGCGACCGCGGCGGTGCAGTTCGTCGCCATCGGTGCCTACCAGCTGGAGGAGGCACTGAAGGCGCATGCGCATCTCGCGCGCGCCGGGTTCGCGTCGTGCGTCAGCGTGATCCTGGAGCCCGGACGCCTGCGCATCCCGCGCGACGCCATCGAGGCCGCATTCGTCGCCGACGAGGCGACCGTGCAGGCACTGTTCCCGCCCGGGCTGCCGCGCGTGCTGCTCGCCCACACCCGGCCCGAGCCGATGCTCGGCGTGCTGCGCCGGCTCGACGACGGCCCGGCGGCGACCCGCGCGCTGGGCTACATCAGCCGCGGCGGCACCCTCGACGTGCCCGGCATGCTGTTCGCCAACCGCTGCACCTGGGCGCATGCGGTCGATGCCGCGGCGGCCGTCGCCGGCTGGCCGCGCGGCGAGGTGCTCGACGCCGCCCGCCTGCGCGCGGTCGACGGCGCGGGTTCGCCGGCCGATTTGCTGGATGCCGGTGTCGGGGCGTGATCTTCCCTTGCGGGAAGCAGGACACCCGTCGTCCCCGCGCAGGCGGGGACCCGGTGCCTTTCGTCCGGATCGCGTGCAAGTCCCTCGGTCCCCGCCTGCGCGGGGACGACTTCCTCCGGTTTCCGGATGACGCGGGACCGGGGGTCTCCAGCCTGTCCGGGCGCCGCGTCCCGGCCGACCGCGCACCCGCACACGACATGAAGGAAGCCACCACCCGATGCCATCACTGACGTTCCTCGGCGCCGCCGGCACCGTCACCGGCTCCAAGCACCTGCTGACCCATGGCGACACCCGCATCCTCGTCGACTGCGGCCTGTTCCAGGGCCTGAAGAACCTGCGCGAGCTGAACTGGCAGCGCCTTCCGGTCGAGCCGCGCGACATCGACGTGGTGGTGCTGACCCATGCCCATCTCGACCACTGCGGCTACCTGCCGCGACTGCTGCTCGACGGCTTCAGCGGCCGCATCCTCGCCACCCCGGCCACGCGCGACGTCGCCAGCCTGATCCTGCTCGACAGCGCATGGATCCAGGAGAAGGACGCCGAGTTCGCCAACCGCAAGGGCTTCTCGAAACACACGCCCGCGCTGCCGCTGTACCGGGTCGCCGATGCCGAGCGCACGCTCGAGCGCTTCCGGGCGATGCCGCTGCACCATCCGGTCGACCTGCCCGGCGACGCGCGGCTGGTGCTGCGCCGCGCCGGCCACATCCTCGGCGCGGCGACCGCGCAGATCGACATCGGCGGCCGGCGCGTGGTGTTCTCCGGCGATCTCGGCCGTTACGACGATGCGGTGATGCACGACCCGGAACCGGTGCCCGAGGCCGACTACGTCGTCATCGAATCGACCTACGGCAATCGCCGCCACGTGCCGGCCGATCCGGTCGCCGCGCTGGGCGAGGTCATCGAGCGCACCGTGCGGCGCGGCGGCACGGTGGTGATCCCGGCCTTCGCCGTCGGCCGCGCGCAGGCGTTGATCCACGACCTGTGGCTGCTGCGCCGGCGCGGCGGCCTGCGCAACGTGCCCGTGTACCTGGACAGTCCCATGGCGACCAGCGCCAACGGCCTGCTGCACCGCTACCCGGACGAGCACAGGCTGGCCGAGGCCGACTACCGGGCCGCCTGCGACGCGGTCAGCTATGTCCGCGACGTCGAGGAGTCGAAGCTGCTGTCGGCCAATCCGTATCCCAAGGTCATCATCTCGGCCAGCGGCATGGCCACCGGCGGGCGCGTGCTGCACCACATCGCGGCCTTCGCGCCCGACCACCGCAACACCCTGCTGTTCTCCGGCTTCCAGGCCGCCGGCACGCGCGGGCGCAAGCTGCTCGACGGCGCGCGCGAGACGAAGATCTACGGCCAGTGGGTACCGGTCAACGCGGAACTGGCCGAGCTGCCGATGCTGTCCGCGCACGCCGACAGCGACGAGCTGATGCGCTGGCTGTCGGGCTTCCGGCGCCGGCCGCAGCGGGTGTTCATCGTCCACGGCGAGCCCGACGCGGCCGAAGCGCTGCGCGAGCGCATCGGCCACGCGCTCGGCTGGGATGCGACGGTGCCGCGCCAGGGCCAGGCATTCGCGCTGTGAGCACGGTCGACATCACCCGGCCGCTGCCCGCGCTGCGCGCCACGCGCATGCATCTGCACGCCCAGCACCAGGCCATCGCGGTCATGCACGCGGACTGCCACGTCTGCCATGCGGAGGGGCTCGCCTCGCGCTCGCAGGTGCTGGTGACCGCCGGCGACCGCCAGGTGCAGGCGCTGCTGTACCAGACCGACAGCCCGGCGTTCGGCCTGGACCAGGTGAGCCTGTCGGAGTCGGCATGGCGGGCCCTGGGCATCCGCGAGGGCGACACCGTGGAGGTGCGCCATCCGCCGGTGCTCGAATCGCTGTCCAGCGTCCGCCGCCGGGTGTACGGGCAGCGGCTGGACGCAAGCGACATGGCCGCCATCGTCCGCGACGTGGTCGATGGCCGCTACACCGACGTGCAGCTGGCGGCGTTCCTGACCGCGACCGCGAGCCTGCCGCTGGACGCGGAGGAAACCATCGCCCTGACCCGCGCGATGGTCGACGCCGGCGAACGCCTGCGCTGGCCGTCGCCGGTCGTGGTCGACAAGCATTGCGTCGGCGGCCTGCCCGGCAACCGCACCACCCCGATCGTCGTTGCCATCGCCGCCGCCTGCGGGCTGGTCATGCCCAAGACCTCGTCGCGCGCGATCACCTCGCCGGCGGGCACCGCCGACACCATGGAAACGCTGGCGCCGGTCGATCTCGACCTCGGCACGCTGCGCCGCGTGGTCGACGCCGAAGGCGGCTGCCTGGCCTGGGGCGGGGCGATGCACCTGAGCCCGGCCGACGACATCTTCGTGCGCATCGAGCGCGAGCTCGACATCGACACCGAGGGCCAGCTGATCGCCTCGGTGCTGTCGAAGAAGATCGCCGCCGGCGCCACCCACGTGCTGGTCGACATCCCGGTCGGGCCGACCGCGAAGATCCGCAGCGCCGAGGCCGCCGACCAGCTCGCCGCGCGGCTGGCGTCGACGGCCGCGCAGTTCGGCCTGCAGCTGCGCTGCGTGCAGACCGACGGCAACCAGCCGGTCGGGCGCGGCATCGGTCCGGCGCTGGAGGCCCGCGACGTGCTGGCGGTGCTGCGCAACGTCGCCGATGCGCCGCAGGACCTGCGCCGGCGCGCGGCCGCGCTGGCCGGCGAGGTGCTGGAGATGGCCGGCGCGGCCGCGGCCGGCGACGGCCTGGCGCTGGCGTTGCGCACGCTCGACGACGGCCGCGCCTGGCAGAAGTTCCAGCGCATCTGCCAGGCCCAGGGCGGGCTGCGCGAACCGCCGCGCGCCGCGTGCGTGGAACCGCTGCTGGCCGCGCACGCCGGTCGCGTGGTGCACATC
This sequence comes from Proluteimonas luteida, assembly GCF_021191695.1. Classification (GTDB taxonomy): domain Bacteria; phylum Pseudomonadota; class Gammaproteobacteria; order Xanthomonadales; family Xanthomonadaceae; genus Luteimonas; species Luteimonas luteida. Next base: position 61,544 of record NZ_JAIWPT010000013.1, on the reverse strand, counting down.
GACAACCGCAAGCTCTCGCGCATCGCCAAGCTTGCCGGCGCCCCGGAAAGCCCGGCCGCCGGCCTGTCCCTGGACGTGCGCCTGGGCGACGAGGTCGCGCGCGGGCAGACGCTGCTGTCGCTGCATGCGCAGTCCCCGGGCGAACTGGCCTATGCGCTCGCCTACGCCCACGAAGCCGGCGACATCGTCCATATCGAGGCGTGACGGGCCGGCGCGTCCAGCGCCTCCCGTCGCCCGCGCTGAGACCGGAGTTGGGCATCATGTCGCGATGCCCGACGCCGCATCCGACTTCCGCCTCTACCATTCCAATGCGCTGGAAGTACTGGCCGGCCTGCTGGCGACCGAGCTGCGCCAGGCCGCGCCCGGCCAGTCGCTGCTGACGCCCGACACCGTGCTGATCCCGCAGGTGGCGATGCGCCGCTGGCTGCAGGCGACGCTGGCCGCGCGCCATGGCGTCGCCGCGAACCTGGAGTTCCTGACCCCGGGCGAATTCGTCGCCCGCGCGCTGGACGCCAATCTCGGCCCGGCGGCCGACGACCTCGACGCCGCCGGCCTGCACTGGCGGCTGTATGCCGCGCTGACCGATCCGGCGCTGCTGGCGCAGCCGGCGATGGCGCAGTTGGCCGGTTATCTTTCCGGCGGCGATGCGCTCAAGCCGTGGTCGCTGGCCGGCGAGCTGGCCGCGGTGTTCGAGAAGTACCAGGCCTGGCGCCGCGACTGGCTGCTGCGCTGGGAGGCCGGCGCCGACGCCGCCGATCCGCAGGCGATCCTGTGGCGCCGGATCGCCGCCGGCCGCCAGTACCGCGCGCGCCGCATCCACGACTACCTGGCCCGGTTCGAGGGTGCCGGCAAGCCGTTGCCGCAGGGGCTGCCGAGCCGCCTGTTCGCCTTCGCCACGCTCAACGTCTCGCCCGACGTGCTGCGGGTCGTCGCCACCCAGGCGCGCGGGGGCACGCTGCATTTCTACATGCCCACGCCGACCCGCGCGTACTGGGGCGACCTGCAGACGCTGGCCCGGCGGCTGCGTGGCGGCGACGCCGATCCGTTCGCACCGGACGACGGTGCCGGCGCCGGCGAGAACCGCCTGCTGCAGGCCTGGGGCGCGGCCGGCAGGGACTTCGTCGCGCTGCTCGGCAGCTACGAGGTCGTGCATCCGTCCGGCGAGATCGCTGCCTACGCCGATCCCGGCGAAGGCACCGGCCCGACGCTCGACGCCGGCGGCCTGTCCGACAGCCTGCTGCACCGCCTGCAGCGCGACCTGTTCCATCGCCGCGCGCAGCCGCCGCAGCGCCTGCCGAAGGTGCGCCGCGACGACCCCAGCCTGCAGGTCCACGCCTGCCACACCCGCCTGCGCGAACTGCAGGTGCTGCACGACCAGTTGCGCGGTCTGCTGGAGCCCGATTCCCCGGAAGGCCGTCGCTTCGATCCGCCGCTGCAACCGCGCGAGATCGCGGTGCTGGCGCCGGACATCGATCCCTACGTGCCGTATCTGGAAGCCGTGTTCGGCGGCCGCGGCGAAGGCGCCGAACACATTCCCTACGCGCTGGCCGACACCAGCCCGCTGGCCGGCGAGCCGCTGGCCGAGGTGTTCGTGCACCTGCTGGGCCTGCCGGTGTCGCGCTTCGGTCTTGGCGAGATCCTCGACCTGCTGGCCAGCGCGCCGGTCGCCGCCGCGGCCGGGCTCGACGCGGCCGCGTTCGACCGCCTGCACGGCTGGTTGCTGGCCGCCGGCGCGCGCTGGGGCCTGGACGCCGCACACCGCCAGGCGCACGAGGCGCCGGCCGACGACGCCTACACCTGGCAGTTCGCGCTCGACCGCCTGCTGCTCGGCCACGCCAGCGGCAGCGACGAGGACATCGTCGCCGGTGCCGGCGCGCGCGTCGCGCCGTGGCCGGAACTCGAGGGCAGCGCGCTCGACGCGCTCGATGCGCTGATCCGGCTGCTACGCGTGCTGGCCCGGCACCAGCAGACCCTGGCCGAAGCGCTGACGCCCGGGCAGTGGCGCGAACGCCTGCTCGGCCTGCTGGATGCGCTGCTGCCGGGCGCGCCGGCGGACGCCGCGGGCGGGCGCGCGCTCGACCGCCTGCGCCGGCTGATCGAGGATTTCGCGCGGCAGGCCGGGCACGCCGGTTTCGACGCGCCGGTGCCGGCCGAGCTCGTGCGCGCGCATTTCGCCGCCATCCTGGCCGAGGCCGACACGCGCGCGCCGCTGCTGACCGGCGGGGTCAGCTTCGGCCGCATGGTGCCGATGCGGCTGCTGCCGTTCCGGGTGATCTGCGTGCTCGGGCTCAACGACGGCGACTTCCCGCGGCGCGACCCCGCCGCCGGGTTGAGCCGGCTGACCGCCGAACTCGGCACCGACCGGCGCCGCCGCGGCGACCGCTCGCTGCGCGAGGACGACCGCTTCCTGTTCCTGCAGCTGTTCGCCGCCGCGCAGGACGTGTTCTACGTCAGTTACCTCGGCGCCGACCCGCGCGACGGCAGCGTGCGCGAACCCTCGGCGTTGGTCAGCGAACTGCTCGACGCCGCCGCCGACCAGCACGCCGACCCCGCCGCCGCGGCGAAGGCGCTGGTCGTGCGCCATCCGCTGCAGCCGTTCGCGCCGGCCGCGTTCGGCGGCGACGACGAGCCGCGGCGTTTCAGCTATCGCCGCCAGTGGCATCCGGCGGCGGGATCGCTCGGCGGCGCGCGGCAGCGGCTGGCGCCGTGGTTCGAGGCGCCGCTGCCGCCGCCGGAGATCGAAAGCGAGCTGCCACTGGATGCGCTGCGCCGGTTCTTGGTCGACCCGGCCGGCCAGTTCCTCGCCCAGCGCCTGGGCCTGCGCCTGCCCGGCGACATCGCGGCCGCCGGCGACATCGAACCGCTGGTCATATCCGCGCACGGACTCGACCGGGCGCAGCTGCAGGCGGCGGTCGTCGACGCGATCCTCGGCGCCGACGGACAGACCGACGACGGGCACGCGCTTGACGGGGTGGCCCTCGCCGCGCACCTGCGCGCCCGCGCGCTGCTGCCGTCGGGCGCGCTTGGCCAGCGCCAGTTCCAGGACCTGCTCGATGCCACGCGGCCCTACGCCGACGCGTATGCGCAGTGGCGGGGCGGCGACGCCGCGCAGTCGCGGCGCCATGAAGTCGACATCGACGGCGTGCGCCTGCACGGCCGCATCGAAGGCGTGCACGCGCACGGTATCGCGCGTCTGCGCACCGGCCCGCCCAACGGCGCGGCGGCGATCCGCAACGGTCTCGACTGGCTGCTGGCCAACGCCGCCGGCGATGCGTTGCCGCTGGTCCAGTTCCACGACACCGAGACCGGTATCGGACCGCACGTCCAGCCGGCGATCGAACCGGCACAGGCACGGGCCGCGCTGCGCCTGCTGCTGGCGCTGCGCCGCGCCGGCCTCGCGGCGCCGCTGCTGTTCGCACCGCGCACCGGCTGGGCGATCCACACCGCCGATCCGGAGAAACGGCACGCGGCCGCGCAGGCCGCGTGGTACCCGAACGCGTTCAGCGGCTGGGGCGAGAGCCTGCTCGAACCGGTCCAGCTGGCGCTGCGCGGACGCGACCCGCTGGCCGATCCCGTCGCCTTCGCCCGCTTCGTCGACAACAGCCTGCGCATTTTCACCGCGCTGCAGCGCGGTGAGGTGCTGCCCGGGTCCGTGGGCGACGAGGCCGCCGCATGAGCGCCACCGTCGACCCCGCCATCGACCCCGTGGCCGACCCCTACCTGACGCTGCCGCTCGACGGCGTGCGCCTGATCGAGGCCAGCGCCGGCACCGGCAAGACCTTCACCCTGGCGACGCTGTTCACCCGGCTGGTGGTCGAGCGCGGCCTGCGCATCGGCCAGATCCTCGCGGTGACCTTCACCGACGCCGCGACCCAGGAGCTGCGCCGGCGCATCCGCGAACGCCTGGACCTGGCCGCGCGGCTGGTCGGCAGTGCGGCGTCGGCGGACGACAGCGCCGAAGCCGTGCTGACCCATCGCGTGCTCGAGCGGCATCTGGCGTCCGGCAGCGAGACGCCCGCGCAGCTCGCGCGCCGTCTGCGCAGCGCCGCCGAGGAAATCGACCTCGCCGCGATCTTCACCATCCACGGCTTCTGCAGCCGCGTGCTGGCCGAGCACGCGCTTGACAGCGGCCAGTCCTTCGACGCGCCCGAGCTGCTGGCCAACCTGCGCGAACTGCACGAGGAGCTCGCCGCCGACCTGTGGCGTATGCAGGGCAGCGACGACGCGTCGCTGGACGCGTTGACGGGGTTGTGGCGCACGCCCGACGCACTGGCGGCCGACCTGCACGCGCTGGCCGGCGATCTGCCGCTGCTGCCGCCGCCGGCAGCGGACACCGGCGCCGACCCCCGGCCCGCGCGCGATGCCGCGGCGACGCGGTTGCTGCAGGCCATCGACGCCGACATCGCCGAGGCGCAGGCGCAGGTCGCCAGCGCGTTCGAGCGCAAGGTCTTCGATGGCCGCCGCGCCAAGCGCCCGAGCTTCGACAAGGCCTTCGACGAACTGCTGGCCGGCCGCGCGGCAGCGCATTGGCCGCGTACCGCGAAGACCCATCTGCAGAAGCTGCTGCCCGAGCACCTGCCTGGTTTCTGCAAGGACGGCCAGCAGGACCGGGCGCCGTGCTCGCCGCTGTTCGACGCGCTGCAGGTCTGGTGCGCCGCCGACGACGCAGTCGACGCCTGGCGCGCGCAGCAGCGCATCGCATTGCTGCACCGGCTGCGCGGCATCGCCCGCACGCGCCTGGCCGCGCGCAAGCGGCAGCGCCGCGTGCAGACCTACGATGACCTGATCGCCGGCGTCGCCGACGCACTCGACGGTCCGCACCGGCAGTCGCTGGTCGCCCAGCTGCGCGCGCAGTACCGCATCGCGCTGGTCGACGAGTTCCAGGACACCGACGCGCGCCAGTGGACGATCTTCCAGCGCGTGTTCGGCAACGCCGCCGACGCCGGCGAGGTCGGACAGGTGCCGGAAACGCCGGCGCTGTTCCTGATCGGCGATCCCAAGCAGGCGATCTACGGGTTCCGCGGCGGCGACGTGCACACCTACCTGCAGGCGCGGGCCCGGGCCGAGGTCGCGCCGCCGCTGGATCGCAACTTCCGCTCGCGCCCCGGCGTGCTGCGTGCGATCGAGGCCCTGTACGCCAACGCCGGCGACGACGCCTTCGTCGAACACGGCATCCGCTTCGCGCCGGTGCATCCGGGCACGCGCCGCCGCGATGCCGACTACCTGCAACGCGGCGCGCCGGCACCGGCGCTGACCCTGCGCCTGCTGCGCAGCGAAGACGGCCGGCCGCTCAGCGCCGACGCCTCGCGCGCCGCCGCGACCGCCGCCTGCGTCGCCGACATCCATCGCGTGCTGTCCGACGCGCGCGCCGGCGAGGCGACGATCGGCGGCAGGCCGGTGCAGCCGGGCGACATCGCCGTGCTGGTGCGCACCCACCGGGAGGCCACGCGGATCCAGCAGGCGCTGTCGGCGGCCGGCATTCCCGCGGTCGCGGCCGGCAGGCAGAGCCTGTATGCGACCACCGAGGCGCACGAGCTGCGCCTGCTGCTGCTGGCCCTGCTGCAGCCTGCCGACGAAGGCCGCCTGCGCGCCGCGCTGGCGACGGTGCTGCTCGGCGGCGACGCCGCCGCGATCGCCGCGCTGGACGGCGACGGCGTGCGCCAGCGCTTCTGGCAGGACCGGTTGCTGCACTGGCGCGAGCGCTGGCAGCGCGGCGGCCCGTTCGCGCTGGTGTCCGACCTGTGCGCCGGCGAGGCCGAGCGCCTGCTCGCGTTGCTGGACGGCGAGCGCCGGCTGACCAACTACCTGCAGCTGGGCGAACTGCTGCAGGAGGCGGCCGCGCGCACGCTCGGGCTGCACGGCCTGCTCGACTGGCTGCAGCTGCAGATCGCCCATGCCGATGCCGGCGACGAGGCGCAGCTGCTGCGGCTGGAATCGGACGCGCGCCGCGTGCAGGTCGTCACCCTGCACAAGAGCAAGGGCCTCGAATATCCGTTGGTCCATCTGCCGTTCGTCGGCATCGGCACGCACCCGCCCACGACCGCGCACCATCACGCCGTGCACGACGGCACGCGGCGCGCGCTGCACTGGAAGATCCAGGGCGACGCGGCCTGGCAGGACGCCGGCCAGCGCGCCGCCGCCGAGCGCGAGGCCGAGGACGCGCGCCTGCTGTACGTCGGCCTGACCCGCGCCGAGCACGCGCTGTGGATCGCCGCCGGCGACCTCAGGGACTTCGCCGCCACGCGCCTGCGACCGCTGCTGTCGGACCTCGACGCACTGCGGGCGCACGCCGACATCCGCATCGTCGACGGCCCGGTCGAACCGGCGCCGCCCCGCCTTGCCCCCGAACGCGAGGCCGCGGTGGCGCCGGTGCGCAGGTTGCAGCGGCAGATCGCCAGCGACTGGTGGGTCTACAGCTTCACCCAGCTCGCCAGCGCCGACGGCGGCCACGAGATCGCCGCCGCCGCGACCGAGGCCGATGGCGGTGCCGACGACGAACCCGCGGCGCCCGCGCCCGACACCATCGACACCGATGGCGACGCGCGCGAGGCCGACGCATTCGATCCCCGTTTCGCCGGCAGCCGCTTCGGCAACGTGCTGCACGGCGCGATGGAGCATGCCGGTTTCGCCGCCTGGGCCGGCTGGCGGGAAGGCGACCCGGCACCGGCCGGCGAGGACGCCACGCTGCGCGAGGCGCTGCGCAACGAGGGCTACGCGCAGGGCGATCTCGACGACGGTGTCGCCCTGCTGACCTCGCTGGTCGGCCGCACGCTCACCACCGCGCTGCCCGAGGGCGGTGCCCTGCATGCGCTGCCCGCGCACGACCGCCGCGCCGAGATCGAGTTCCATTTCGCGATGCAGCCGACTGCCGTACCGGCGCTGCTCGACCTGCTGCATGCCCACGGCATCGTCCGCGACCGCCGCGGCTTCGGCCTGCGCCGGCGCCTCGAAGGCCTGATGACCGGCAAGATCGACCTGACCTATGTGCAGGCCGGGCGCTGGTACGTGCTGGACTACAAGTCCAACCGCCTGCCGCGCTACGACGCGGCCGCGCTGGCCGAGGCGATGGCGCACAGCGAGTACGACCTGCAGTCGCTGATCTACACCGTCGCCCTGCATCGCTGGCTGCGTTTCCGCCTCGGCGACGGCTACGACTACGACCGCGACTTCGGCGGCATCCGCTACCTGTTCTGCCGCGGCCTCGACCCCGCCCGCACCCCGTCGCCCGGCCTGTACGCACACCGCTTCGCACCGGAACTCGTGCATGCGGTCGATGCGTTGTTCTCGGGCAATACGCCCTCTGCGGACGAGCCCCTCTCCCGTGAGCGGGAGAGGGGTTGGGGTGAGGGCAGTGCGCCCGCGCGGGGAGCCCAGCCATGAGCGCCACCCTGCTCCACACCCTCACCCAGACCGGCGCCCTGCGCACGATCGACCACGCCCTGGCCCAGAGCCTGCGCCGCCTCGACCCGGACACCCCCGACCTCGTCCTCGCCGCCGCCGCGCTTGCCTCGCTGGCCGTCTCCAGGGGCCATGCCGGCTTCCTGCCCGCGCAGCCGCAGCTGCTGCTCGATGCCGACATCGACTGGCCGCCGCCCGAAGACTGGCACGCGCAGCTGCAGGCATCGCCCTGGGTCGCCACCCCCGACGACCCCGCGCAGCCGGCGGACGCGCAAACCCCGCTGGTCCTCGAAGGCCCGGCGGACGGGCAGGGCCTGCTGTACCTGCGCCGCTACCGCGAATACGAACACCGCCTCGCCCTCGGCCTGCAGCGCATCGGCGCGCACACGCCCGACGCCGCCGGCCTCGCCACGCTGGCCCCCTTGTTCGGAACCCTGTTCCCTGCCGTTTCTCTCCCGCTTGCGGAAGGGGGCGCCTCAGGCGCGGGTGAGGGCACCTTGCACCAGGACCGCCAGGCCCAGGCCGCCGCACTCGCCCTGCGCCATCACCTGCTGCTGGTCACCGGCAGCCCCGGCACCGGCAAGACCACCACCATCACCCGCCTGCTGGTGCTGCTCGCCGCGCAGGCGCGGCAGGCCGGCAGGCCCGCGCCGCGCATCGCGCTGGCCGCACCCACCGGCCGCGCCGCCGAGCGCATGGCCGAGAGCGTGCGCAACGCCCTCCAGGCACTGGCCGCCGCCGACGTCGATCCCGCGCTGCTCGCCCAGCTGCCGACCACCGGCACCACGCTGCACCGCCTGCTCGGCACCATCCCCGACAGCCCGCGCTTCCGCCACCACGCCGACAACCCGCTGCCGCTGGACATCGTCGTCGTCGACGAAGCCTCGATGATCGACCTGCCGCTGATGGCCAAGCTGGTCGACGCCGTCGCCGACGGCGCCCGCCTCGTGCTGCTGGGCGACCCGGACCAGCTGCCCTCGGTCGAAGCCGGCGACGTGCTCAGCGGCATCCTCCGCGCTGCCGGCGACGGCAGCCGCATCGCCGATGACGATGCCGCCGCGCTGCACCTCCTGCTCGGCAACGTTCCCGTCGATGCCATCGCCGCTCCCGCATCGACCGACAACCACGCCTCCGTGCGCACAGCGGATGCAGACACCTCTCCCGTTGACGGGAGAGGTCGCGCCGCAGGCGCGGGTGAGGGCGCGCTTCGCGCAGACCATCTGCCCCGACAATCCAGCGCCTTCCCCGGCCGCCGCATCCACCTGCAACGCGGCTATCGCCAGCACGATGCCCTGCAGCTCGCCCCGCTTGCCGAGGCCGTGCGCGAAGGCGACGCCAGCCATGCACTCGCGCTGCTGCGCGGCGGCACGCTGTCCAACGTCCACTTCCACGAGAACCTCGCCGATCCCCTGCAGGCCCACCGTGCGCATTTCCTCGCCCACTGGCGCGCCCTCGCCGATGCCGCCAACCCCGCCGCCGCGCTCGCACTCGCCAACCGCCTACGCATCCTCACCGCGTTGCGCGAAGGCCCGCAGGGCGCGCGCGGCCTCAACGCCCGCATCGGGGACCTGCTGACCGACAGCGGCACCGGCGCCGCAGCGAACCGCTATTTCCACGGCCGCCTGCTGCTGGTCACCGAGAACAGCTACCGCCACCGCCTGTTCAACGGCGACATCGGCATCTGCTTCGCCGACGACAGCGGCGCCGTCATGGCCTGGTTCCCCGGCGACGATCCCGCCGCGCCGCGCCCGTTCCATCCCGCCGCACTGCCCGCGCACGAAAGCGCCTTCGCCATGACCGTGCACAAGGCCCAGGGCTCGGAGTTCGACGAGGTCTGGCTGGTCCTGCCCGCCCGCCCCAACCGGGTCCTGTCGCGCGAGCTGGTCTACACCGGCATCACCCGCGCGCGCAGTGCGCTGCATCTCGCCTGCAGCGAGGACGTCCTGCGCGATGCGCTCGGCCGCCATGCCGGCCGCTGGTCGGGACTGGGCTGGCGCCTGGGCGCCCGGCCAGGTGAAGCACCGCGGGCATCAACCGATACCGGCGATCCGCCGCAGCCGCCCGCGCAAGGCACGCTGTTCTGAGCGGCTAGGGCCATCCCTAGCTTGTCGCGCCGGCATTGTATCGACACCCTGCAAGACAGTTCCGACACAGGGTCCGCCCCATGAGTCTCGATTCCATCTCCGGCGCCGGCGCGACAATCGGCGGCATCGCCGGAATACAGCTGGCGGAGGCGCGCGACAACCCGCGCTACCAGCAGGTCGTCGATACCCTGGTGTCCGCCGACGCCACCGAATCGCAGCGCGACCATGCCTATGACCTCGTGGCCGGCGTCGAAACCACCGATGGCGGCACCCTGACCGACAAGGCGCTGACCGAGGGTGCCGCGCTCGCGATCGCCAACGACCGCACCGTGCCGGTCAATGTGTCCGAGGTCGCGCCGCTGGTGCCGCCGGGCACCACGCTTGGTCCGTTCGCATCCAGCGACGCCGCGGCCATCGCGATGATGGAGTACTCCAACCCGCTGTCGATCCAGGCCAATCTGGAGAATGGCGGCCTGGTGTTCCGCGACCCGGCCAGCGACCAGTATTTCGTATCCACGCCGATGGGCGGCACGCTCGACGGCTTCGATCCCAGCCAGGTCCCGCAGCCCGACGGGCTGGAGCTGGCCGCCTGCTACCACGGCCATGCCGACTACTCGAAGAGCGACGGCACCCGCACCGACAAGTCCGGCGACGAGTTCAACAGCGACCATTTCTCCAGCCAGGACAAGCGCGTCGCCGATGGCGGTTACTGGGGCCCGGTGATCTACGTCTCCACGCCGGGCGGCGACTTCCGCAAGTATGATTCAGCCACGCGCCAGGACACCGTGATCAACTGACGGCACGTCGCGGGCCTCCGGGCCCCGCATCCCGACCGCCGGAGGTCACGCCATGGTCTTCAACAGGATCCTGCTCATGAGCACGCTTGCGTTCGCCAACCTCGCACAGGCCGCCACGGCTTCCGATACCGTCCCCGCGCCGGTCGAGCTCGACGGTGCGCGTGCCGCCGCACTCGCCGCTGCCGTCCCGGTGTTCAGGGACAAGCAGCCCGACGCCAACCTCGCCAACTTCCACGTCCACGTCCATCCCGCGCAGGACGGCACGTTCCAGGTGATCTTCGAACCGCGCCAGGACAACGAAGCCGCGCCCACGCTCGGCGGCCGCACCGCGCACGGCCGCGAGCTCAACGTCTGGATCAAGGCGTCCGACAACAGCCTCGACCGGATCGCGTTCGCCCGCTGATCCAAGGGTGGTTCGCGTGGGCGACGCTGCGGCCGTCGCAAGCGCGCACGGCTCGTCGCCAGCAGCATCCGCAGCGCCGCCTCCGGGCGGCGTTGTCGTGTGCGGGTCGGTACTGTGGGCGGCGCCTCGCCATCGCCTCATCCCGCCGACGCCATCGCTTTCGTTCCGTTCTTCGCCGATTCCAGCGGTCTCGAGCGTAGGTCGGGGCAACGCCCCCGACGCCTGGGCCTCGGTCCAGGCGCGAACGCGGGTCCCAGGACGCCTCGCAAGTCCATGACGCCGTGCGCGTCGGCCGCGTGGGGCCGACCTACGCAAGGTCGGAGTGACCGTCTCTCCTGCCATCGGTGAGAACTTTTTTTCCCTCTTCCGCGGTATCGCCCGGATGCCCGTTCGGAGACACGGTGGACGGGTGGCAATCAGGCGACTGCCTGCCGTCATGCCTGGGCGGCAGGCCGATCCCCCTGCGCTTCCCCGATCGCCCGCATCGGGCTATGGTCGCCGCAGGGGAACAGGGGATATCGCATGGGACGCGAGCGGCGCGGCTGTTTCGATGACTTGGCCAGGTTGCCAACCCTAGCGGGATCGGGTTTACGGCCGGATTAAGTTAATCCGTTCTTGACAGATGCCGGGCTTGCAGGGATGCATAACTCCAGTGGAGACAACTCAGGCAATTGCGACCGCACTTCCCGATTTGGATATTCAGGCGCGGGGCTGGGAAACTGGTCAGCATGCATTGACGGTGCCCGGTCCACTTTCCGCCGCCCGGTCGGCTGCAGGGCCGCATCCCGTGCGGCACTCACCACTCACCGGTACGGCCCCGGCCCTCGCCACACCACCTCGCCGCGGCGGTAGACGCGGTGGAAGCCAATGACCTCGCGTGAGTCGCGGATGTTGGCCATCTCCGGATCTTCGGGGGCGAGCATGCGGCAGTTGCCGGATTCGCGGCGCAACGCGGTCTCCAGTGGGCAGACCATGTAGTCGCGCGTGCCGGGCAGGGGGATGAAGAGTTCGGTGACGCCCTCGTCGCGCCATTCGCGCAGGCGGGTCTCGCTGGTGGTGTCGTAGACGACCTGGTAGCCACCCACTTCCATGCTGGGCTGGTTCGATGCGCTGTCGCGGCCGCGGCCCTGGCCGATGCGCGGGGTGCGCTGCATGCCGGCGTTCACCGGCGCGGCGTCTTCGGGCAGCATGCCCGGCGGTTGTCCCCAGACGCGCGCCGGGCGCTGCTCCGTCGGCGGGCTGGCGGCAGCCTGGGCGCGGCCCTGGCCTGGATCGGCCTGCGACTGCACGGGCTGCGGTGGCGTCGGGGCCGGGCGCGGCGCGGGCTGCGGGCTGCGGGCCCGGGTCAAGGCTTCGGCGGGCTGTTCCGCGTCGGGCGGCGCGGGGTCTGGTGCATCCATGACCCGCGTGGTGCGCACGCGCGAGGCCGCGGGCGCCGCCTGCGCGGGCGACGTGGCGGGCGGCGGACTGGCGACGGGTGCCTGCACGGGTTGTGGCGGGGTGATGCCGACGAAATCCACGACCATGCGGCTGCCGGCGGAGGCGCCCTGCGGCGTCGTCGGGATGACCGGCTGGGACAGCATCAGCAGGTACGCGAACAGCACGTGCAGCAGCGCGCTGACGAGCGCGGCGATCCACGGCTGCAGGCGTTCGATCCGGGGTTCGGCGCCGGCACCCGCCCGGCGCGGGGCCTGGCTCATGCCGCCGGAGCTGCGTCGGGGGTGGGGGCCTTCATGGGGGATCGGGAGGGTGCAGCGGTGGGGTGGGGCATCGTAACGCGTCGGCGATCGGCGGCGTCGGCTCCGGTTCCGTTTTTCCAGAGATGTGGAGGCATGCGGCAAGCGCGCCGGCCGCGTTCCGCTTCCGTTCCGGCCGCCGTGCGCAACATCGATCCGTGCGACCGGCGCGATGCGGGCGTGACCTTCGTCATGGCAATGACTTTCGGCCCGCGGCGACCCTGTCGATGCGGGGCAGGCTGCTTCCAGGTGCCACGACCCGGAGATGCGGCCCCGGCGCCATCCGGATCGCACCCCGGGAAATTGCCGGACATCACCGATGTCCCGGTCCAGAGGAGGCCAGTTCCATGTCGAAGCGGTTCGTATCCCCATCCACCGGTCCGTTGTCGGCGGATCGCACGGGACTGCGCCGGCAGGCCGCCCTGCTGGTCGCGCTGGTCTTCGGCGGCGCGTCCTGCGCAGCGGCGTCCGGGCCGGAATTCCGCACCGCCGACGTGGAGCGGTTCTACGCGCTGTACGAAGCCAACGACGGGCGCCCGAGCGTGGCGCAGCTGGACGAGTACCTGGCGCAGGGGACGGACAGCCTGAAGGAATTCGCCGGGATGCGGCGCGTCACCGGCGCGCGCATCGCCGAGCGGATCGCGGCCGATCCGGCGATCTACGAGAACGCACGGAAGTGCCTGGACGTGCTGCCGAACGTGGAGCGACGCCTGGCCGGATCGTTCGCGACCCTGTCCCGGCTGTATCCCGAGGCCAGGTTTCCGCCGGTCGCGATCGTGGTCGGGCGCGGGCGGCCGGTGGGCATCGTCAATCCTTCCGGGGTGACGATCGGACTGGAGGCGCTGTGCGCCGCGGACTTCATGAATCCGGATCCCGAGGACCGCTTCGTGCACGTGGTGGCGCACGAGTACGCGCACATCCAGCAGACCGATGCGGATCGGAATCTGGAGCCGGGCGATGCCGGGACGACGGTGTTGCGGATGTCGCTGGTGGAAGGTGCGGCCGAGTTCGTCGCCGAGCTGATCTCCGGCGGCGTCGGCAACGCCGGCCACGCCGGCTGGACGCGCGGGCGCGAGGTGGAAATCGAATCCGCATTCGTGCAGGACATGCACAAGACCGACCTGGGCGCGTGGATCGGCAACTACCGCCAGGGTTCCGACGAGCCCTACGACCTGGGCTACTGGGTGGGCTATCGCATCGTCAAGGCCTACTACCAGCGCGCCGACGACAAGCGCGCCGCGCTGGCGCGGATCTTCGCGATGGACGATCCAGAGGCCTTCCTGCGCGAGAGCGGATGGCGGCCGGGCATGCAGATGCCCTAGGGCCTGTCATCCATTGCCGGCCGGTCATCGCATCAGCGCATCCAGCGCCCAGGTATCGAGGAACGCGACCACGCGCACGACCCTGCCGCGGTCCAGCACCATGTGCCAGGCGTAGCTGTTGCGGTAGGTGCTGCCGTCGCGGGCGGTGGCGATGCCGTCCCAGAGCACCACCACCGCGTCGTCCTGGGCCACGACATGCCGCACTTCCGGCGTGATCGGTGTGGACAGGCGCGCGTTGATCGGCTGCACCGCGCGTGCCATGAACGCTTGCCGGCCGCGGTAGATGCCCGAGACCGGGCTGGATCCGGCGACCTGCCATTCGACATCGTCGGCCAGCAGGTCGAACACGCTGCCGGTGCCGTCGCGCCAGGCGTCGAATGCCGCGCGCACCAGCACCGCGTTGGCGGCCGCGGAACCGGTGGCGGCGTCCGCCGCGCGGACGGGCAGCGCCAGGGCCAGCGCGAGCAGCATCGCGCCGGCGGCGCGCAGGGTAGGCGACTGGATCGACATGCGGATGCTCCAGGGGAAGGGAAATTGCGCAGTGCGAGTCATCGGCGCATTCATGCCGGGCTCGCCACCGGCCGCACGACGATGTCGGTGGTGTCCACGTCGGCCGGCTGGCCGATCGCGTGCGCGATGGCCCGGGCGATCGCTTCGGGTTTCAGCGCGATCTCGCGGAAGCGGCCGATCGCCTCCGCCGTCGCGGCGTCGGTGATCGTGTGCGCCAGCTCCGACTCCACCACGCCGGGGTACACGCAGGTCACCCGGATCGTGTCGCTCTCCTGGCGCAGGCCGTCGGAGATCGCGCGCACGGCGAACTTGGTCGCGCAGTACACCGCGGCGGTCGGCATCACGTACAGCCCGCCGATCGACGCGATGTTGATGACGTGGCCGCTGCCCTGCGCCCGCATCGCCGGCAGTACCGCGGCGATGCCGTGCAGCACGCCGCGGACGTTGACGTCGATCATGCGGTCCCACTCGTCGACCTTCAGCGCGGCCAGCGGCGAAAGCGGCATCACGCCGGCGTTGTTGACGATGGCGTCGATGCGGCCGAAGCGTTCGAGCGCGCGGTCGGCGAAGGCCTGCACGTCGGCACGGCGGGTGACGTCGAGCGCGCAGGCGACCGCGGTGCCGCCGGCGGCGGCGATGTCCGCGGCCAGTGCGTCGAGGCGGTCGGTGCGGCGTGCGCCGAGCACCAGCTTCGCGCCGTGCGCGGCCAGCAGGCGCGCGGTGGCCTCGCCGATGCCGCTGCTGGCGCCGGTGATCAGTACGGCCTTGTCCTGGATGTTGTGCATGTCGGGATTCCTCGGATGGATGAAGGGAGCGGGGAAGGGACGCGACGCTCGATCGCCGCTGTACGACGCGATGGCCAGTCCAGTGGCCGCAGCGCCATGCCGGCGAGCCGATGCGGAGGCCGGCGACCGTGCACCCGGGAGCGCGGAAGGTGCCCGGGTGCGGTAACGCGGCGGCGGACGGGAGGCGATGCGGCATGCCGGGAGTTCCGTGCGCGGCGCCGGCAACCACGGTAGGCGCCGCCCGGTGTCGAGGGAATCCCGCGCATGCTGGACGCATTGGTTAGACTTGCTAACCGATGCGGACCGACCCGGACCTCAACCTGTTGCGCGTGTTCCTGGCGGTGGCCGAGGCGCACAACTTCCGCGCTGCTGCCGACCGGCTCGGCGTCACCCGCTCGGCGGTCAGCCAGGGCATCCGTCGGCTGGAGGACGGGCTGGGCATCGCGCTGGTCCAGCGTTCCACCCGCAGCGTGCGCCTGACCGAGGCCGGCGAGCGCCTGCACCGGCAGGTGGC
Organism: Proluteimonas luteida; assembly: GCF_021191695.1. Lineage (GTDB taxonomy): Bacteria > Pseudomonadota > Gammaproteobacteria > Xanthomonadales > Xanthomonadaceae > Luteimonas > Luteimonas luteida. The sequence continues at coordinate 45,995 of NZ_JAIWPT010000013.1, read as the reverse complement.
GCAACCGCTGTCCACGCTGGACGCGGCGCTGGACGAGGCGGTCGACGATGGCCCGCCGCGCGGCCTGCTGCGGGTCGCCGTCACCTCGATCGCCGAGCGGTTCCTGTCCGGGCCGCTGGTGGCGGCCTTCGCCGAGGCCCATCCCGGGATCGTGCTGGACGTGACCGTCACCGACGCGGAGTTCGACATCGTCGCCGCCGGCTTCGATGCCGGCGTGCGCCTGGGCGAGGTGATCGAACAGGACATGGTGGCGGTGCCGCTCACCGGGCCGCAGCGCGAGGTCACCGTGGCCGCGCCGGCCTACCTCGCGCGGCATGGCACGCCAACCCATCCGCGCGAGCTGGTCGCGCACCGCTGCATCGGCTGGCGCCCGGCGCCGGGCGTGGCGCCCTATCGCTGGGAATACGTGGAGGACGGCCGTGCGTTCGACGTGGCGGTGAACCCGCGGGTCACCACCAACGACATGCAGCTGATGCTGCGCACCGCGCTGGCCGGCGGGGGCATCACCTTCGGCATCGAGGAGACCTTCCGCCCCTGGCTGGACAGCGGCGCACTGGTGCGGCTGCTGCAGGACTACCTGCCGCCGTTCCCCGGCTTCTACCTGTACTTCCCCAGCCGCCACAACCAGCCGCCGAAACTGCGCGCGCTGGTGGAGCACGTGCGCGGGTTCCGTGACGGGAATTGACCGCCGCCGTGCCGGGCATCGTCCGCAGCCGGCCCCCGGACCCGGGTCCGCCCGGTTCGCCCGCGACGCGCGCGCGGCCGGACCGCACGCCGGTCTGCGAACCGCGGCGTGGCGGCACGCGTCCTGTCGTCCCTGCGCCGGACCGGGGCACGGCCTCTACCGCCCATTAACGCGCGAGCCAACACGATCGGTGCGCATCGACGCACCGATGCCCGCTGCCCCGGAGGAAACCCGATGATGCCCAGGTCCGTTGTTGCACCGCTCCGCTCGCGCGGGCTTCCAGCCACCATTGCGATCGCGGTGCTGGCGTCCGCGCTGCTGGCCGGGTGTTCGCAGTCCGGACAGCCCGCGGATGCTCCCGTCGCGACGGAAGACGCCCCCGCGCCGGCGCCGGCGCCGGCGCCGGCGCCCGAGGCTGCGGCCGGCGACACCATCGGCGGCGATGGTTCGCAGATCCAGCTCGACACGCTGACCGAAAGCGACCTGCGGGAGGCTGCGCTGCCTGGCGAGCTCGCCTGCAGCTTCTCCACCGGCGACGGGCCACCGATCCTGCTTGCGATGGGGATCGTCGGCGCGGACGAACCCGCGCAGGGCGTGGTGAAGGTATCCGGTTACGTGGAACGGATCCGTGCGCCCGGCGGGTTCGACGGCATGCTCGACGCCGCCACGTTCACCGGCCAGGGCAAGACGATCGCGATCCGGGTCACCGGTCCCGCGGCCGCTGGCGGCGAGTCCCCGCCGCGCCCGGCCACGCTGACCTACCAGCGCGCCGACGGTGCCAGCCGCGGCTTCGACGGGCAATGGCAGTGCGGTCCATGACGCCTGCGCGCGGCTGACGCCGCCCGCGCGGCCGCAGGTCGGCCGCCTCCCGCGGCGGCTTGTCATCCAATTGCAGGTGAACGGTCAAGCGGCGGACTTGAAGTGCGCGCAGGCTCCGGCCAACGGGCCGTTCCCTGGATGCCATGCAACAGTTCGAAGACAGCCTGCGACAGCGTTATCCGCACTGGTTCCGGGGGCGCCGCGCCGGGCTGGCAAGGCCGTTGCTGCGCACGGTCGGCCGCTGGTCGCGGCTCGACGCGATCGAGGCCTTCCTGTCCGCCAACCGCGACCTGCGTGGCCTGGAGTTCGTGTCCGCGGCGCTGGCCTACCTGCGCACCGACTACCAGGTCGACCCGGACAGGCTGTCGCGGATCCCCGCGCACGGCCGCCTGCTGATCGTGGCCAACCATCCCTCGGGCGCGCTCGACGCGCTGGCCCTGCTCGACTGCGTGGGGCGCGTGCGTCGCGACGTGTGCATCGTCGCCAACGACATGCTGGCCGGCATCGAGCCGCTGGCCGGGCTGCTGCTGCCGGTGCGCGTACTCGGCGGACGCCCGTGCCCGGGCAGCCTGCAGGCGGTGGCGCGCGCGCTGCAGCAGGAGCGTTGCGTGATCGTGTTTCCGGCCGGGGAGGTCTCGCGGCTGTCGCTGCGCGGCGTGCGCGACGGTCGCTGGCGCCGCGGCTTCGTGGGCTTCGCCCGGCGGACCGGCGCGCCGGTGCTGCCGGTGCGGGTGGAGGCGCGCAACTCGGCGCTGTTCTATGGCGCATCCACGCTGTTTCCGCCGGTGGGCACGGCGCTGCTGGTACGGGAGATGTTCGCGCGGCAGGGACGGCCCGTGCGGCTGTGGATCGGCGACCCGCTGCGGCTGGCCAGCGACGGCGAGCCGGCGCGGCAACTGCGCGAGGTGCGGCGCACGCTGTACGCGCTGGGCCGCGGCGCGGACGCCGACACCCTGGCGCCGCTGGCCGCGCCGGAGGACCCGGCCGCGGTGGCCGCCGAGGTCGAGCGCGGCGAACTGCTGGGCAGCACCACCGACGGCCGCCAGATCCGCCTCGCGCAGTGCGCGGCGGGCTCGCCGCTGCTGGCCGAGCTCGGGCGGCTGCGCGAACTGACCTTCCGCTGGGTCGGCGAGGGCACCGGCCGCAGCCGCGACCTCGACGCCTTCGACCCGCACTACCAGCACATCGTGGTGTGGGACGCGCCGGCCAGGCGCATCGCCGGCGCCTACCGCATCGCGCGCGGGGCGTCGGTGCTCGCCAGCCACGGCCTGGCCGGCCTGTATACCGCATCGCTGTTCCGCTACCAGGACGCGGCGATCCCGCGCATTGCCGAGGGGCTGGAGCTGGGACGCAGTTTCGTGGCGCCCGACTACTGGGGCAGCCGCAGCCTGGACTACCTGTGGCAGGGCGTCGGCGCCTACCTGCGCCGCTATCCCTACGTGCGCTACCTGTTCGGCGCGGTGTCGATCAGCGCGGCGCTGCCGCCGGCCGCGCGCGAGCAGCTGGTTGCCTACTACACGCGCTACTACGGGGCGTGCGCTGCGCCTGCGCAGGCGCTGCGCCCGTTCCGCTTCGCCGCCGCGCCGCCGGCCTTCGGCGACCTCGACGCCGATGCCGCGTTCGCCGTGCTCAAGGCCAACCTGGGCGCCTTGGGCACCTCGGTGCCGATGCTCTACCGGCAGTACACGGACCTGTGCGAGCCCGGCGGCGCGCGCTTCCTCGCCTTCGGCGTGGACCCGGACTTCCGCGACTCGATCGACGGGCTGATCGAGGTCGACCTGCAGCGGATCTGCCCGCGCAAGCGACAACGCTACCTGTGCCACGCCGGAGTTTCCGCATGAAGATGCTGCCCACGCCGGATCGACGCACCGTGTTCCTCTCCGATGCCCACCTGGGCGCGCGCTACTGCCACGCCGCCGAGCTGGCCCGCTTCCTGCGCACGCTGCGCTGCGCGCGGCTGTACCTGGTCGGCGACATCGTCGACCTGTGGTGGCTGGCGCAGCGACGCGCCAGCTGGCACCAGGCCCACAACGACGTGGTCGAGGCGCTGCATGCGCTGCGCGCCGCCGGCACCGAGGTCATCTACATCCCCGGCAACCACGACCGCGGGATGCGGCGGCTGTGCGGCACGGTGCTGCCGGGTGCGCGCGTGCGTCGCCGCGCGATCCACGTCACCGCCGATGGCCGCCGCCTGCTGGTGACCCATGGCGACGACTACGACGCGGTGACCCACTTCGGCGGCCTGCAGGAACGCTTCGGCGACTGGCTCTACGACCGCATCCTCACCGGCAACCGCTGGTTGAACCTCCTGCGGCGCAGGCTCGGCCTGCGCTACTGGTCGCTGTCGGAGTTCCTGAAGCGGCGCAGCGCGGCCGCCGAGCGCTACATCGAACGTTTCGTGCAGGCCGGGCTGGACGATGCGCGGCGGCGTGGCCTCGACGGCATCGTCTGCGGCCACATCCACCGGCCCGCGCTGTGCGAACGCGACGGGCTGGTCTATGCCAACGACGGCGACTGGGTCGAGAGCCTGACCGCGCTGGTCGAGGAACAGGACGGCACCCTGCGCCTGCTCGCCTTCGGCGGCGAGGTGCTTGCGGAGTTGCCGCCGCGCGTCCGGGCGCAGCCGCTGCCGCGCGCGGCGTAGCCATCGGGTATGCCGCCCCGGCACCCGCGTCGGGCGCCCGCGGCGCGGTTTGGCGGCTGCGGGCGCGGTTGCTACCCTGCCCGCCCCACCGCTGCGCAGGCGACGACATGGACAGGCGAGGTTTCATCGGCACGGCCGCATTGGCGCCGCTGTTGCTGTCGTCCGCCGGGGCGGGTGCGGCCACGGCGACGGCCGGCACGCATGCTCCGCTGCTGCCCGCGCCGCTCCGATCCGGCGACACCATCGGCCTGCTCAGTCCCTCGTCGGCGGTCAACGAACCGCTGACCCTGCAGCTGGCCGGGGAAGTGATGCAGGCGCTGGGCTTCGAGGTCAGGACCGGCGCGCATTTCGCGTCGCGTCGCGGCCACCTGGCCGGTACCGACGCCGAGCGTGCCGGCGACATCAACGCGATGTTCGCCGACGATGCGGTCAAGGCCATCGTCTGCGTGCGCGGCGGGTCGGGCGCGGCGCGCCTGCTGCCGCTGCTCGACTACGACCTGATCCGCCGTAATCCCAAGGTACTGCTGGGCTATTCCGACATCACCGCGCTGCACAGCGCGATCCATGCGCGCACCGGCCTGGTCACCTTCCACGGACCCAACGGCTCGGGCAGCTGGAACAAGTTCAATGCCGACCAGTTCCGCCGCGTGTTCTTCGAGCGCGAACCGATGCGTTACGAGAACGCGCCCGACGACAGTGACGAGCTGGTGCCGCGCCGAAACCGCACCGTCACCCTGGCCGGCGGCAGGGCGCAGGGCGCGCTGGTCGGCGGCAACCTGACGGTGCTGACAGCGCTGGCCGGCTCGCCGTACCTGCCCGATTTCACGGGGAAAATCCTGTTCCTGGAGGACGTGGCCGAAGCGCCGTACCGCATCGACCGCATGTTCAGCACGCTGAAGCTGATGGGCGCACTCGACCGGATCGCGGGCCTGATCTTCGGCGAATGCACCGACTGCAATCCCGGCGATGGCTACGGCTCGCTGACCGTGCAGCAGATCCTGGAGGATTACATTCTGCCGCTGGGCATCCCCGCCTACCGCGGTGCGATGATCGGCCACATCCGCCAGCAGTTCATCGTGCCGGTGGGCGGCCGCGTGGAGATGGATGCCGACGCCGGCACGTTCCGGATGCTGGCGCCGGTGTTCCGGTCCTGATCCCGGCCGGGTTGCGGACAGCTGCCGGAAACGCGCCGACCGGGCCGGGCGCCGGCAACCGGCGCCGGTGCTAACGTAGGGCGATGGCCAAGCCCACCGGAACGATCCGCTTCGAGGCGCCCCTGCTGCGGCCGGCGCGCCCGAAAGGCGCCGCCTGGACCTTTCTCGTGCTGCCCGCGGAAGCGAGCGCGAAGCTGCCGACGCGGGGGCAGGTCACCATCGACGGCATGCTGGGCGGTCATTCCTTCCAGGCGACGCTCGAACCGGACGGCCAGGGCAGCCACTGGCTGAAGGTCGGCAAGGCGTTGCGGGAGGCCGCCGGTGCCGACGTGGACGACACCGTCACGCTGGAAATCGCAGCGATGGCGCAGGAACCCGAACCGCGCGTTCCGCCCGACCTGCGCAAGGCGCTCGCGGCCAATCCCGGGGCGCGCACCGTCTGGTCCAGCCTCACGTCGGTCGCGCGCCGCGACTGGATCCAATGGATCACTTCCGGCAGGAAGGCGGAGACGCGCGAGCGACGCGTCGCAAGCGGCTGCGACATGCTTGCCTCCGGCAAGCGTCGTGTCTGCTGCTTCGATCGCTCGGGGATCTACAGCAAGCAGTTCAGCGCGCCGGAGGCGGCGAAGAAGTAAAAACAATCGGGCACGTGGCTTCGGTGCGCGGACATGGGATGCATGTCGATGGGCGCGTGTCGATCGCTGCGGCAACCCCGCAGTTCAGTCGGTCGCCAGCACCGCCCGGTTGCGGCCCTCGCGCTTGGCGCGGTACATCGCCGCGTCCGCGCGCGCCAGCATCCGCGCGTAGTCCGGATGGCCGTCGTACATCGCCACGCCGATGCTGGCGGTGGCGCGCAACGATTCGCCTTCGGGCAGATGCAGCACGGCATCGGCGACCACCCGGCGCAGCTTCTCGGCGATCGCCATCGCCTGGGTGTCGGAAACCGACGCCAGCACCATGACGATCTCCTCGCCGCCCAGCCGGAACAGGTAGTCGCTGCCGCGCAGGGCCTGCGACAGCAGCGAGGCCAGCAGCTGCAGCATCTGGTCGCCGACCGCGTGGCCGTGCATGTCGTTGAACTGCTTGAAATGGTCCAGGTCGATCATCGCCAGCGCGAACGTGGTGCCGGTGCGGTTGGCCAGTTCGATCTCGCGCCGCAGCACGGTCGGCAGGAAGCGGCGGTTGAGCAGGTTGGTCAGCGCATCGTGCCCGGCATCCAGTTCATGGATGCGGTCGAACATCTGCCCGAGCAGCTTGCCGATGCTGGCCGTGCGCGTGCGGATGCCGGCCAGCGTGGCCTGCAGTCCGTTGTCGCCGGCACCGTGCCGGCCCAGGTCCGACAGCAGCGCGTCGATCTCGCCGATCAGTGCGCTCACGCGCCGGGTGTCGGCGGTCTCGCCCATGCTGGGCAGGGCCTTGTGCACGAACCACAGGCCGAACTCGGAGCTCGCCAGCGGCTGCTCGTCCGCGGGCACCTGGCCGGCCAGCGCGTAGAGCAGGTTGTTCTCCCAGTCGAGCAGCAGCGCGCGCTGGCGTTCGCGTTCGGTGCTGGCGTTGTCGATCAGCGAGTAGAGGCGGAAGGCGGTGTCGCGCTGCGCTGACTGCGCATGCGCCTGCGAGTACGCCAGCGTCATCGCCTCCAGCGCGACGTCCATCGCCGTGCAGATCGCGGCGATGGCCGCGATGCGCGTTTCCGGCGGCTGCGGACGCTGCGTGGCGAGGGCGAGCAGCCCGTGCCGCAGCATGCCCATGCCTCGGATCACCAGGTCCATCGGGATCGAGATGCGGGCGTGGATGTCGCCGATGTGGCGCTGGGTGGCCAGCAGGTGCTCGGCCGAACCGGCGTCCACCTCCAGCAGCGCCCGGATCCAGCGCACCAGCGCGGGCTTGAGGTGGTCCTGGACCTTGCGGCTGGACAGATAGGTCGATGCCCGTGGATCGCCCAGCAACTGCGCGTAGAACGCATCCGCCAGTGGCTGCAACGGCTGCCGGGCGATCTCCGCCAGACAGCCGCGGGTGTCGGCGTCCATCGCGTCGAGCGTGGACCGCCAGTGGTCCGGCGGCGTGACCGGACCGGAAGCGGGGGAAGCATTGGACGGCATGGGGGGATCGCGTGGCGTGGGGTGGGGGCGCCTGCTGGCGTGGCGACGATGTGGCGACGCGTTGTGCCGGGCGGCCGGGCGCCGGACGCATCGAGATTCTAGCAGCGTATGGTCCGATGGCCGGTGCTCGGATACGCACCCGTGGTTCCGGGCTGGCCGATGTTCGAACGGGCGTGCGACCATCCGTCGCCAGCCAACAGGAATGCGGGACGATGGATATGGAAAGTTCCGGAAAGCAATTCGTTGCCGGTGCTGCGGTGGCGCGCGTCGTCCCCGTGCTCCCTCTTGCCCTTGCCGCATCGATGCTGTCTTTTCCCTGCAGCGTGAACGCCGGCGGGTTCGTGATGCCCGGAACGAGCTACTCGGCCGATTTTCCTGGCGAACCTGCGTGCGAGATCAGGATCGTGTCGCCGGAGCTTCGGGAGTTGGACCAGCGCGCGTGCGCCTGGTTCGACGAGGATCTCGGCGGCGGTTACGTACTCGAAGTCTTCCCATTGCCGGTCGATGTGGACATCGTGCAGCCGGCGGTGCTCCTCCGGGCGATGGTGCATGGCGGTGCGGCTGCCAGCCGGAGCGAGGTCATGCGCGAAGTGGACATCGAAGTGGACGGTTTGCCCGCACTGGAGGCCGAGCTGTTGGATCGGGAGCGTGGCGTACTCGCGAAAGTGGTCTACGTTCTCGGACGCGGCGAGGTGATCAGCATCAGTGTCGATGGCGGTTGGCGGATTCATGAGGCGGATGCGGCGGCCGTGTTCCTGAAATCGCTTCGGGTCGCGCCTGCGCAACTCCGGAGCGAATAGGTTCCTCGCGATGTGTCCACGGTGTTGTCCGACGCCGGTTGCGTGCATCGGGCGTCTGGCCGACATGGCCCCTCACTCCTATGCCAGTGCGGGACTTCTATGCTGTCGCCCGCCGCTTCCCGTCGAGCCCGGCCAATGACGTCCCGCCCCCGCGACCCCTATCCCGATGCCCTGCGCGCAGGCGCGCTGCTGGTCGTGGTGTTCGGCCACTGGATGGCGACGCTGCCGCGCGTGGACGCCGGCGTGCTGGTGGATACCGACCATCTGTTGGCGGTGTGGCCGCTGGCGGGCGTGATGACGTGGCTGGTGCAGGTGGTGCCGCTGTTCGTGTTCGTGTCGGCGGCGGTCAGCGCCGATGGCGTCGCCCGGCGGCTGCAGGCGGGTGGGCAGGCGCACTGGTGGGCAGCACGCGCGCTGGGGCTGGCCCGGCCGACGGTCACCTACCTGGCGGTGCTGGTCGCGCTGGCGGCGGCAGCGCTGTGGACGGGCGGCCACCTGCTCGGTGTGTTCAACCAGTCGCTGACGATCCATCTGTGGTTCCTGCTGATGCTGCTGACGGTGCAACTGCTGCTGCCCTGGTGCCTGCGCCTGGATGCACGCTTCGGGCTGGGCGCGGTGGTCGGTTTCGTGGCGGTCGCGGCGGCGCTGGACCTGGTGCGCGCTGGCGCGACGTCGCTGGACGAATTGCGCTGGCTCGGCCGGCTGACGACCGAACGGCCGGCCGGCATCGCCTGGCTCAACATGCTGGTGGTTTGGCTGGTGCCGCAGCAGTTGGGCATCGCGTGGAAGCGCGGGCGCTTCCGCGGCGCCGGCACCGGCGTGGGCTTTCTGCTGCTGGGCGCTGCCTGGCTGGCGCTGGCGATGGCCAGTGGCTATCCGGTCGCGATGGTCGGCGTCACCCTGGCCGGCAACAACATGCTGCCGCCGACGCTGGCGCTGCTTGGGGTGATGTGGCTGCAGGTCGGTGCGGTGCTGGCGCTGGAGCCGCTGGCGCGGCGTGCGCTGGCCGGCCACGTGCCGGTGCGGGCGATCGCGGTGCTCGGCGCGCTGGGCATGCCGCTGTACCTGTGGCACAAGCTGGCGGAGCTGCCCGCGGCGTGGCTGGGCCTGCGGCTCGGGCTGCCGATCGACGCCGGTATCCCGGGCGAACCGGGATTCTGGCTGGGACGCGCGTGCTGGATCGCGCTGTGCCTGGCGATGGTGGCGCCGGTCATCGCGCTGGTGGTGCGTTTCGAACTGCGCCGCGACCGCGACGTGGCCGGCGCCGAGCGTCTGTCGCGCATCGTTGCCGGCGGCGCCGCCCTGTATGCCGGGCTGGCAGCCGCGCTGGTCCTGGGCGTGTGGCCGGGCGCGCCGGTCGGGCTGGCCTGCGTGGCGCTGGCGTCGTGGCTGCTGCGGCAGCCGAAGTCGATGGCCTGAAGCCATTGCCTGTCGTGGCTACCAGCGGCAAGCAGGTCCCTCGCTGCGCTCGGGCGCGCCGCCGGCGATGCCATGCGGGGATGCCACCATCGGCTGGCGCATCGTCGGCACACTTCCCGGCGGGAGGCGGATCCCGACTCGATGGCGCCGGTTGCCTGTCGCCCCGAGCGTAGCGAGGGACCTGTTTCATCGTTGGCGAGGTGTCGTGGGCGTTGCCTCGATCCCTGCGATCGAGGATTCCCGGGAGTCGCAGAAGAACCGGAAATCTGTCGACGTGATCCGTGGGTACCACGGCAAGAAAACCGTGCGGAGAAGAGCCGGAAAACGTTCTACCGCCGGGTCGCCAGCACCCCGTCCAGCGCCGGCCGTGCCTGGAAGCCGGCCTTCTGCAGCCGCGCCTGCACCTCACGCGGCACGTTGCGGCCGCTGGTCAGCCGGTTGGGGCTGCCGGTGTAGTGGAACAGGCGGCCGCCGCGGCGCAGCACGCGCGCCAGTTGGTCGTAGAACTGCTGCGAATACAGCTCGCCGGCAATGCCGAAGCGTGGCGGGTCGTGCAGGATCGCGTCGACCGAGGCGTCGTCGATTCGCGTAATGGCCTCCGAGATGTCGGCATGCACCAGTTGCAGGCGGCCGCCGACGGCGTCGTCGTCGGGATCCGGCGACCACGGATTGAGCGTGCGCAGCCACAGCACGTCGGCGTTCTTCTCGAACGAGTGGATGCGCGCCACACCGGCCTCCAGGCAGCACGCGGCGAAATAGCCCAGGCCACCGCAGGTATCGAGCACGGTCCTGCCATGTGGTGCCACCAGTGCGACCTTGCGGCGGGCGTCCTCGAACGGCGACAGCTGCGCGGTCGGCAGCATCTTGATGCCGTCGATCTCGAACGTCGGCGCGCCCCAGTCGGTCGGCACCAGCTTGATCAGTGCACCTGAGAAGCGCGACACCGGCGCGAAGTCCCCGCCGTCCCAGTGGTAGACCGTGCGTGGCCTGAGCTTGCGCGGATAGGGATAGTCGCGGCCGCGCCAGTGCCAGCTGTCGGCGCCAAGCCGGGCGCTGGTGACCGATCGGTCGAGGTCGAACGAGCCCCGCCATTCCCCTGCGCCGGCCTTGCAGGCGGCATGCAGGGCGTCGGCGATGGGCAGGGTCAGCAGGGGGCCGGGGTCAGCGCGCATGTCGGGTCGTATTGTCCTGCATCGCGCCGGGCGGGCTGCGGGGTCAGCCGAGCTTGAACTCCACCGGCACGCGGGCCAGCGCCACCCCCGGCCGCGCGGGGTCGACGTTGCGATGGAAGCGCCAGTTGCGCGCGGCCCTGATCGCGGCCTGGTCGAGCAGCTCGTGGCCGCTGCTGGTGTCGACCAGGATCGCCGCCGGCTGGCCGTCGTCGTCGACCAGCATCATCAGCACGACCCGTCCCTCGATGCCGGCGCGATACGCCGCGGGCGGATAGCTCGGCGGATGCATGTTGCGCGAGCTGACGTCGATGGCTGCATCGGCATGCGCGCTGGGCGAGCTGTCGCGGGCGGGACAGCCGGCACCGGCGGCCGGCGGCGCCAGCAGCAGCGTGAATCCGTACAGGACGGTGTCGGGCTTGTCGATCTGGCGGATCTCCCCGGGCGTCGCGATCGCCTTGCAGTGCGAGGTCGCCATTGCGGCCAGGGCCTGCTGCTGCCTGTCGGCGGTGTCATGCGCTGGCGCGAGGCCGGTGATGCGGCATCCGGCGGCATCCTGCGAGATGTCCAGGGACTGCATGCGCGCATCGGTGATCGTATCCGCCGATACCAGCAGGCGGCAGCCTTCGCGGCGGGTGCTTTCCTGCGGCGTGGAGGTGCAGCCCGCAAGCAGCAGGGCGAGACAAGCAGCGGCGAGACAAACCGTGGATCGACGCATGGATCTTCCTGTCGTGACGAAAGCCCGGGCCGGGCGGCGCGACAGCGTAAGCGCAGCACGCGGCGTCGGGAAGATGCAGGCACTTCCGCGCGCACCGGATTCCAGCATCATTCCGGGCCGTCCGCCTACTGGGGCCGTCCCGGATCGACCCGTCCGGAGCGGGTCGCTAGAATCGCCTGCGTCGTCATCCCGGCGACGCATCATGCAAGGGAAAGCCATGCAGTCACAGGCTTGGGGAACGGGCGCCGCGCTGGCGCTGGCACTGGCGGTCGCCGGAACGGCAGCGGCCGACGACAAGCAGACGCGCGAAGTGGCGTCGCAGGACGGCTCGTATACCGGCGAGATCGTCGGCACGCCGGCCGAGGGCAGCAAGTTTGCGCAGTTGCAGATCGGCATGAGCATGCAGGACGTGCAGGAGATCCTGGACCGCACGCCGGACCGCTTCCACAGCTACGAATCGGGCAAGCGCTGGATTCCGTTCTATTTCGGCAACGACGCCACCCGACTGCAGGCGCTGTTCCGCGGCGAGGGTTGCCTGATCTTCACCGGCGGCAACGTCTGGGGCGGCGGCGGCAGCGAACTGATCCGGATCGAGGTCGATCCGTCGGGCGACTGCTACCAGCCGTGACCGGAGGCGCGGCCGTGTGTTGAGGTCGCGCGCACGGCCGCGCTGCTAGCGTGGTACGCCGGCCCGACACGAGGACCTGGCGATGACGCAGTCCCCGCAGTTCCGACACGCCACGCCCGCCGATACATCCGTCGCCGTCGATGCGTTCATGGCGACGCTCGACCATCCGCATGCCGACGCGGTGCAGTGCCTGCGCGCACTGGTGCTCGGCATCGACCCGACGGTGGCCGAAGGCGTGAAGTGGAACGCGCCGAGCTGGCGCACCCACGAGTATTTCGCCACCACCCACTTGCGCGCGAAGTCCGGCATCGGTCTGATCCTGCATCTGGGCGCGAAGGCGCGCGCATTGCCCGAAGGCGGCTTGGCGATCGACGATCCCGAAGGCCTGCTGACCTGGCTGGGCAAGGACCGGGCCTCGGTGGCGTTCGCCGATGCCGCCGCGGTCGACGCGCGCGCGCCGGCGCTGCAGGCCGTGCTGCGGCAGTGGATCGCCCACGTCTGAACGGACGCCCGCCCTACTGCACGCGCGGACGGTCCAGGCCGGCCAGCTTGTCCGGATTGCGCATGATGAACAGGTCGCCGACCTGCCCGTCGGCATCCCAGCCGAACACGATCGTGGCGACGACGCTGGCGGTGTCGCCGTCGCGCAGCACAAAGCCCGGCTGGCCGTTGAGCGTGGTTTCCTCCAGCACGTGCGGCGACCACCACACGTGCAGGCCGGCCTCGATGAAGCGGCGCACTTCGGCCAGGCCGCGCATGACCCGGCGTGCGGCGACGACCTTGCCGCCGCCGTCCGCGGACAGCCGCACGTCGGCCGCCAGCAGGCCGGTCAGCGTGGCGGTCGATCCGGTCGCGATCGCCTCGCGGAAGGCATCGAGCAGTTGCCGCTGGCGCGCCGGCGGCGTCGCGTGGCGCACGCGCGCCGCCGCGAGGTGGGCGCGTGCGCGCGACACCAGCTGGCGGCACGCGGGTGCCTGCAGGTCCAGCGCGGTCGCGACCTCGGCATACGGGCGGTCGAAGATCTCGTGCAGCAGGTACGCCGCGCGCTCCTTCGGCGTGAGCCGCTGCAGCGCGAGCAGGAACGCGGTGGTCAGCGACGACGCCAGCGCGGCCGCCTGCGCCGGCTCGTCCCCAGGCGCGGTCGGCACCGGTTCCGGCAGCCAGGTGCCGACATAGTCGACGCGCGCGCGGTCGGCGGCCTGCAGCAGGTCGAGGCAGCGCCGGGTGCACACGGCCGTCAGCCAGGCCTCGGCGTTGGCGATGCCGGCGGCGTCGCTGGCCTGCCAGCGCAGGAAGGTGTCCTGCACCGCATCCTCGGCGTCGGCGCGCGAGCCGAGCAGGCGGTAGGCGAGGCCCAGCAGCATCGGCCGGGCGGTCTGGAAACGGGCGGTGGCGTCGGGCATCTCGGGGGCATGCATGTCGGCAGCGGGCATGGCGCGGTCAGTGGTCGGCGACCATGATGCGGTTCCAGAGGTTGATCATCGCGATGTCGGCCGTCAACGCGGCGATCTCCGCGTCGCCGAAGTGCAGGCGCAGCCGGGTGCGCAGCGGCGCCAGGTCGGTGCCGGGATCGAGCCGGGTCAGGGCCTCGGTCCAGGCCAGCGCGGCCTTTTCGGCGCTGCTGAACACATCGACGTGGCGCCAGACGACGAGCTGGTCCAGCCGCGCCTGCTGCTCGCCGTCCTCGCGCGCCTCGCGCAGGTGCATGTTGACGCAGTAGCTGCACTGGTTGATCTGCGAGGCGCGCAGGTGGACCAGGTGGTGCAGGCGGTGGTCGCCGGCGGCGGTGGCGACTGCCGCCTGCGCGCCCGTCAGCGCCCGGGTGACGTCCGGCAGGCGCTGGTGGACCTGGATGGCATCGGTGGAACGGGACATGTCGGCCTCCTCGAGGCATGGGGTTGCCGGTCCGACGATCCAGCGCCCCGTTTCGTGACACGGTCGTGCCGCGCCTGCACCGGCGAGACCTTCCGGCGACCCGCCCCGGCTTGAAATCCGCGCCGTGGCGCGCATATCGACGGCATCCCTCACGCCAGCGCGTCCCACGGCGCGCGCATCACGCAACCGGACCGGAACACCCCGATGACCACAGCCACCGAAACCACCGAGACCCGCAAGTTCGAAGCCGAAGTCGCCCAGGTGCTGCACCTGGTCACCCACTCGCTGTACTCGCACAAGGAGATCTTCCTGCGCGAGCTGATCTCCAACGCCTCCGACGCCTGCGACAAGCTGCGCTTCGAGTCGATCGCCGACCCCGGGTTGCTGGCCGGCGACGGCGACCTGCACATCGACGTGTCGGTCGACAAGGACGCGCGCACGATCACCATCCGCGACACCGGCATCGGCATGTCGCGCGACGAGGTGGTCGCCAACATCGGCACCATCGCCAGCTCCGGCACCCGGCGCTTCCTGGAGGCGATGAGCGACGGGCAGAAGGCCGATGCGCGGCTGATCGGCCAGTTCGGCGTGGGGTTCTATTCGGCCTTCGTGGTCGCCGACCGGGTGACGGTGCTGACCCGCCGCGCCGGCGCGGCCGCGGCCGACGGCGTGAAGTGGGAGAGCGACGGCCGCGGCGAGTACCTGCTGGAGACGGTCGAGCTGCCCGAGCGCGGTACCACGGTGATCCTGCACCTCAAGCCTGACGAGGACGAGTTCCTCGCCGACTGGAAGCTGCGCTCGCTGATCAGCAAGTATTCCGACCATGTCGCGTTCCCGATCCGCATGCACAAGAGCGCGGCAGCGCCGGACGGCGACGAGGCCGCGCCGGCGGCGCCGGAATGGGAGGCGGTCAACGATGCCTCGGCACTGTGGACCCGGCCCAAGTCCGAGATCAGCGACGAGGAATACCAGAGCTTCTACAAGGCCCTGGGCCACGATTTCAACGACGCCGCGGCCTGGACCCACAACCGCGTCGAGGGCAGCCAGAGCTTCACCACGCTGCTGTACCTGCCGGAGAAGCCGCCGTTCGACCTGATGATGGGCGGCCGCGACGAGCGCAAGGGCCTGAAGCTGTACATCAAGCGCGTGTTCGTCATGGACGCGGCCGAGGAGCTGCTGCCCAACTACCTGCGCTTCGTGCGCGGCGTGGTCGATGCCGACGACCTGCCGCTGAACGTCAGCCGCGAGCTGCTGCAGCACAACCGCCAGCTCGATCGCATCAAGGGCGCCTGCGTCAAGCGCGTGCTCGACCTGATCGAGAAGTTGGCCAGGGACGAACCGGAGAAGTTCGCCGCGTTCTACAAGGCGTTCGGCAATACGCTCAAGGAGGGCATCGGAGAGGATCCCGGCAACCGCGAGCGTATCGCGAAACTGCTGCGCTTCGCCTCCACGCGCGGTACGTCGACAGCCGGCGACGCCGCCGCGCAGACCGTGTCGCTGGACGACTACATCGGCCGCATGGCCGTCGGCCAGGACACCATCTGGTACATCACCGCCGACAGCTATGCGGCGGCCAACGGCAGCCCGCAGCTCGAGGCGTTCCGCGCCAAGGACATCGAAGTGCTGCTGATGTACGACCGCATCGACGAATGGATGCTCGGTAGCCTGCACGAGTACGAAGGCAAGTCGCTGAAGAACGTGGCCAAGGGCGAGCTGCCGCTCGATGCCGCCGACAAGGCCAGGCAGGAAGAGGCGGCCAAGGCGGCGGCGCCGCTGGTGACCCGGCTCAAGGACCTGCTGGGCGAGCGCGTGGCCGACGTGCGCGTGTCCGCGCGCCTGACCGACTCGCCGTCGTGCCTGGCGCTCAGCGACTACGAACTGGCACCGCACCTCGCGCGGCTGCTGCGCGAGGCCGGCCAGGACGTGCCCGACAGCAAGCCGACGCTGGAGATCAACCCGGCGCATCCGCTGCTGCAGCGGGTCGAGGCCGAGACCGACGAGGTCCGCGCGCTGGACCTGGCCAGCCTGCTGCTGGAAGAGGCCGAGATCGCCGCCGGCGCGCCGCTGGCCGATCCCGCGGCGTTCGTGCAGCGGGTGAACCGGGTGCTGCTGGGATAGTCGCCGCGTCGGGCGGGTCCCGAGGCGTGATGGCGGATCGGGCCCCGTCCGACGCGACCGCGACGGCGAATTGACGAACCTGCAGCCGCGCGGGATGCTCGCCGCATGGCAGGCAGCGTCGCGCGGACAGGCAGGGAAGGCAGCAATGGGTGAGGCCATGGCGGGCTGCGACCGGGCGATGCGCGCGTGCAAGGCGCTGCAGGCCACGCCGCGGCGAGGCCGGGCGGCACCCGCGATCGCGCCGGCGCGTACCGGGACAGCGACGTGATCGACAGCCGTCCGATCCACGGCACGTCGGCGCCCGATGCGATCTGGGTGGACCTGTGCCAGCCGGAGGCGGCGGACCTGGCCGAGGCCTCGCGGCTGGTCGGGTTCGAGATCCCCGGCAAGGCCAGGATCAGCGAGATCGAGTTCACCAGCCGCGTGCGCCGGGTCGGCGACACCCTGTTCCTCAACCTGCCGCGCTACCAGGAAGGTGGCGGCGGAGTGGCGCCGCTGGGGTTCGCCATCTCGCCCAATGCGCTGGTCACCCAGCGCGAACAGGCGTTGACCTCGCTGGAAACCATCGCCAACGACCTCGACCGGCACGGCTGCGACGGCCCGGTGGACCTGTTCCTGCGCATCATCGAGCACATCGTCGACCGCATCGCCGACCGGCTGGAAGCGCTGGAGGCGCAGGTCAGCGAGACCACCCGCCACGTGTTCGACGACCGCCGGCGCAAGCGTGGCGAGCTCAACCGCGCGCTGCTGCACGTCGGCGGTCTCGGGCGCCGGCTCGGTGCGATCCACAACAACCTGCTGGGCCTGCTGCGGATCGTGAACTTCCTGGGCGAGGCCACGCCGCCGTGGTTCGGCGACGACGGCGCGCAGCGGCTGAAGCTGATCCACAAGGACCTGGCATCGCTGGGCGAGTTCGAGCAGCAGCTCGGCGATCGCGTCGAGTTCCTGCTCGACGGCACGCTGGGGCTGATCACCGTCGACCAGAACGAGGTGATGAAGGTGATGGCGGTCGCCTCGGTGGTCGGCGTCCCGCCGACGGTGCTGGTCGGCATCTGGGGCATGAACTACGCCTTCATGCCGGAATTGACGTGGCGGCCGGGCTACTTCGTGGCGCTGGCGGTGATCGGCGTGAGCATCGCCGTGCCGCTGCTGTGGTTCCGCCGCAAGGGCTGGGTGTGAGAGGCGGAGCGTAGTTCGGCGGCGGCGACGTTCTCGCTACGGCGTTCGATTCAGCTCCCAACCTCCGATCCGACGAACGGAGCTCGCGCCGCGCCGTCGTCGCGGTAGAACGGGGACATCTTCCAGGGAGCACGCACCATGGCGACGAAGAAGACGATCGAGCAGGCGAAGCGCGACAAGCGCGAGGGCAAGTCGGCCAGCACCCAGGCCGGCGAATTCGTGAAGGCGGAGATCGACGCGATCAAGGCCGGCAGGACCGGCGCGAAATCGGTCAAGCAGGCGATCGCCATCGGCCTGTCGGAGGCGCGCCGCGCGGGGATCGACCTGCCGCCGCCGAAGAAGGCGCCGGCGGCGGTCCGCGCCAAGGCCGAACGCGACCTGGAGATCGGCGAGGAAGGCGCGGCGCACAAGGTCTCGGCCACGCGCGCGAAGGCCGCCAGCCAGGCCCGCAAGCGCGAGGGCGGCGCCGCGATCACGGAAACCGCCCTGTCGCAGCAGGCCAGGCAGGCGGCCGCGAAACGCACCCCCGCGGAGCGCTCGGCCGCAGCGAAGAAAGCGGCGAAGACCAAGGGGCCGGCCGAGCGTTCGGCGGCGGCGAAGAAGGCGGCCAGGACGCGCGCGGCCAAGGCCGCCAAGGCGTGACGGTCGCGCTGCGTTGTCCCCGCGAGCCTGGATCGTAGGTCGGGGCAACGCCCCCGACGCCGGGCTTCCGGGCAGGCAGCTTCGCGGGCCCACGACACCGCGTGAGTCCGGACGCCGCGCACGTCGGCCGCGTGGGGCCGACCTACGTAAGGCCGGTTCGCCGCGACACCTCGTCTCGTGTGCAGGCGGCATCTCCGATGCCGCGCCCGGGCGCAGCTGCGGTCAGCGCTGCCCCAGCGCCTCGCGCAGCGGCAGGGTTTGCGGCCAGCCGCCGGCCAGCGCCCGGTACAGCGCGACCGCGCCGGTCGCGCTGCGGGTGCGGCCGTCGGCGAACGCGTCCTGGGCCTGCAGTCGCGTGCGTTCGGCATCGAGCACGTCGAGCAGGCCGGTGGCGCCGGCGTCGAAGCGCAGCCGCGCGAGCTGCGCGGCGCGCGCGCTGTCGATCGCCGCCTGTTCCAGTTGCGCGTCCTCCTCGCGGGCGCGGGCATAGCCGACGAGCGCGTTCTCGGTGTCCTCCAGCGCCAGCAGCACGGTCTGCTGGTAGCGCGCGAGTTCGCCCTCGGCGTCGGCATGGCTGGCGGCGATCCGTGCGCGCACCCGGCCGACGTCGAGGAACGACCAGTCGATGCCGAGCGCGACGACCCGAGTCTCGCTGTCGCGCTCCAGCAGCGCGCTGCTGTCGACCGCCTGGCTGCCGAGCAGGCCGCCGAGGGTGAAGCGCGGGAACAGGTCGGCAGTGGCGACGCCGATGCGCGCGGTCGCCGCGTGCAGGCGCTGTTCGGCCGCGGCGACATCGGGACGCCGGCGCAGCAGCGTGCCCGGCGTGCCGGGGTCGATCCTTGCCGGGATCGCCGGCAGCGCACGCGGCGGCGACAGTTCGGCGTGCAGCGCGTCGGGCGTGCGCCCGGTCAGTACCGCGAGGCGATGCATCGTCGTCGCGATCCGCGCCTGCAGGGCCGGGATCCGGGCCGTGGTCGACGCGACCTGGGCGCGTGCGCGTGCGGTATCGAAGGCACTGTCCTGGCCGGCCGCGGCGCGCGCCTCGACCAGGCGCAGGGTGTCGCGCTGGTTGCCGGCATTGTCCTCGGCCACGCGCAGCCGTTCCTGCAGGCCGCGCAGCTCCAGATAGCCGGCGGCGACCTCGCCGACGATCGCGACCTGCGCCGCGCGCAGGTCGTCGGCACTGGCGGCGGCACCCGCGCGACCGGCCTCGATGCCGCGCCGGACCCGGCCGAACAGGTCGAGTTCCCAACTGGCGCCGAGCGCCGCGCTGAAGCTGTCGCCGTCGCGGTCCGCGCGCGACACGCCGGGTTGCTGGCCGGCGCTGGCACGCGCGCTGCGCGCCTCGCCGCTGGCGGTCAGCGTTGGCAGCGCGTCCAGCCGCGATTCGCGCAGCAGCGCACGGGCGCGGTCGTGGCGCGACAGCGCGATGCGCAGGTCGTGGTTGGCCGCCAGCGCGGTTTCGACCAGCGCGGTCAGCTGCGGATCGTCGAAGTGCCGCCAGAACGCATCGTCGCCGATGGACGCCTGCGCGGGGCCGATGGCGGATGCGCCGGCGGCGCCGGGATCGGCGGCCGCTTCGCCGGCAAACGCATCGGGCAGCGCCATCGTCGGCCGCACATGGTCCGGGCCGACGGCGCAGGCCGACAGCAATGCCGCCGCGAGCGCGGTAATCGTGGCCAGCCGGATCCCCATGGCAGCCTCCTGTCGGCGGCCAGGCGTTGCGTCGATGGTCGCGGCGATGCGGGGTGTCGGGGCCGTCATGCGGATCTCCTCAGGAACGTGTCGGGGCCGCCGTCGCGGCAATGGCAATGCGGCGGTCACGATTCCACCGCCGGTTGCGCCGCGGGCGCCTTGTGCGACACCAGCGGGCGGTTCGCCAGCTTGCGCAGGGCGACGTAGAACACCGGGGTCAGGAACAGGCCGAACAGGGTCACGCCGACCATGCCGGCGAACACCGTCACGCCGGTCGCCGCGCGCACCTCGCTGCCGGCGCCGGAGGACAGCATCAGCGGCACCACGCCGGCGCAGAACGCGATCGAGGTCATGACGATCGGGCGCAGGCGCAGGCGGCAGGCTTCCAGCGCGGCCTCGACGATGCTGCGGCCCTGCTGCTCGAGTTCGCGGGCGAACTCGACGATCAGGATCGCGTTCTTGCACGCAAGCCCCATCAGCACCACCAGGCCGACCTGCACGAACACGTTGTTGTCGCCGCCGCTCAGCCACACGCCGAACATCGCCGACAGCAGGCACATCGGCACGATCAGGATCACCGCCAGCGGCAGCGTCCAGCTCTCGTACAGCGCGGCCAGCACCAGGAACGCCAGCAGCACCGCCAGCGGGAACACGATCAGCGCGGCATTGCCCTGATTGGCCTGCTGGAAGCTGAGGTCGGTCCACTCGATCTGCATGCCCTGCGGCAGCACCTCGTCCGCCAGCCGGCCCAGCGTCTGCATCGCCTGCGCCGATGACAGCAGGCGCGGATCGGATTCGCCGGCCAGGTCCGCGGCCGGGTAGCCGTTGTAGCGCAGCACCGGGTCCGGCCCGTAGGTCTGGCGGATGTCGACCACCGAGCCGATCGGCACCATCTCCCCGCGGTCGTTGCGGGTGCGCAGGCGGGCGATGTCCTCGACGTCGCCGCGGAAGCGGCCGTCGGCCTGCGCGATCACCTGCCAGGTGCGGCCGAACTGGTTGAAGTCGTTGACGTAGGCCGAGCCGAGATAGGTCTGCAGGGTGTCGAACAGCCCGGTCAGCGGCACGCCCTGGGCCTTGGCCTTGTCGCGGTCGACCACCGCGTCGAGCTGCGGCACGTTGGCCTGGTAGCTGCTGATCGGATAGCCCATGCCCGGGGTCTGCACGATCGCCCCGGACAGGCCGTTGACCGCGTCCTGCAGCGCGCCGTAGCCGAGCCCGCCGCGGTCCTGCACGAACAGCTGGTAGCCCGAGCCGTTGCCGAGGCCGAGGATCGGCGGCGGCATGAACGAGAACGCCATGCCTTCCTGCAGCGCGCCGATCTTCTGGTTGAGCTCGGCATTGATCGCCTCGGCGCTGCGGCTGCGCTCGCCCATGGGTTCGAGCGGCAGGAACACGATGCCGGTGTTGGGCGAGTTGGTGAACAGGATGTTGAGGCCGGGGAAGGCGATCGAGTGGGCGACGCCGTCGGTCTCCATCGCGATGTCGCTGACCTTGCGCAGCATCGCGTCGGTGCGCGCGATCGAGGCGCCCTCCGGCAGCTTCACGCCGGCCATCAGGTACAGCTTGTCCTGCACCGGGATGAAGCCCGGCGGCACCAGTTTGAACATCGTGCCGGTGGCCAGCAGCAGGCCGGCGTAGACCAGGAACACCAGTCCGCGGCGGCCGAGGATGCGGCCGATGGTGCCGTGGTAGCGGTCCGAGCTGCGGCCGAAGAACCGGTTGAACGGCCGGAAGGCCCAGCCGAAGGCGCGGTCGATGCCGCGCGAGAGCGCATCCTTCGGCGCGTCGTGCGGGCGCAGCAGGATTGCCGCCAGCGCCGGCGACAGGGTCAGCGAGTTCAGGCCCGAGATCGCGACCGAGATCGCGATGGCGACCGCGAACTGCTTGTAGAACTCGCCGGTCACGCCGTCGAGGAAGGCCATCGGCACGAACACCGCGCACAGCACCAGGGTGATCGCGACGATCGGCCCGGAGACCTCCTGCATCGCCAGGTGCGCCGCCTGCAGCGGCGCGGCGCCCGCCTCGATGTGGCGCTCGACGTTCTCCACCACCACGATCGCGTCGTCTACGACGATCCCGATCGCCAGCACCAGGCCGAACAGGGTCAGGGTGTTGATCGAGAAGCCGAGCAGGTGCAGCACCGCGAAGGTGCCGACGATCGACACTGGCACCGCCAGCAGCGGGATGATCGACGCGCGCCAGGTCTGCAGGAACAGGATCACCACCAGCACCACCAGCAGCACCGCCTCGAGCAGCGTGGTGACCACCGACTTGATCGAGTCGCGCACGAAGATCGTGGTGTCGTAGACGGCCTGGTATTCCACGCCTTCCGGGAAGCGCGTGGACAGCTCGTCCATCGTCGCGATGACCTCGTCGCGGATCTGCAGCGCGTTGGCGCCCGGCGCCTGGAAGATGCCGATGCCGACCGCCTCCTTGCCGTCGAGCTGCGAGCGCAGGGTGTAGTCGGCCGCGCCCAGCTCCAGCCGGGCGACGTCGCCCAGGCGCACGATCTCGCCGTCGGCGCCGCGCTTGATGACGATGTCGCCGAATTCCTCGATCGTGCGCAGCCGGCCCTGGGCGTTGATCAGGGTCAGGAAGTCGCTGTCGGGGATCGGCTCGGCGCCGAGCTGGCCGGCGGAGACCTGCACGTTCTGCTCGCGCATCGCCGCGACCACGTCGCCGGCGGTCAGGTCGAGCGAGGCGATCCGGTCCGGGTCCAGCCACGCGCGCATCGCGTAGTCGCCGCCGCCGAACACCTGCGCGTCGCCGACGCCCTGGATGCGCGCCAGTGCGTCCTTGACGTGCAGCCGCGCGTGGTTGCGCAGGTACAGGGTGTCGTAGCGGCCGTCGGGCGCGGTCAGGTGCACCACCATCAGGAACGTCGGCGACTGCTTCTGCACGGTTACGCCCTGCCGGCGCACGTCCTCGGGCAGCCTGGCCTGCGCCTGCGCCACGCGGTTCTGCACCTTGACCGCGGCGTCGTCGGGGTCGGTGCCGGGGCGGAAGGTGACGGTCATCTGCAGCACGCCGTCGGAGCCGGCGATCGAGCGCATGTACATCATGTCCTCGACCCCGTTGACCGCTTCCTCCAGCGGCGTGGCCACGGTCTCGGCGATCACCTGCGGGTTGGCGCCGGGATACGCGGTGCGCACCACCACCGACGGCGGCACCACCTCCGGGTATTCGCTGATCGGCAGGCCGGGGATCGCGATCAGGCCGCCGACGAAGATGATGATCGACAGCACCGCGGCGAAGATCGGCCGGTCGATGAAGAAACGGGAAAAGTCCACGGGAAAGTCCTTGGGCGGCGCGGGGCCGCTCGGAGAAGAAATCAACGATGTCGAGCCCTTCTCCCTCCGGGAGAAGGTGGCCCGAAGGGCCGGATGAGGGCAGGCGCGGTTCGCGATCTTCGAACCGATCGCGCGCCCTCACCCCAGCCCCTCTCCCAAGGGGAGAGGGGTTCGAAGGCTCAGCGCGCCGCCACCGCCTGGTCCGGCTTGTCGCCGCGCATCGCCACCTCGACCGGCGCGACCGCCATGCCGGGCGCGAACACCTTCTGCACGCCGCTGATGACGACGCGGTCGGTCTTCTCCAGCCCCGACTGCACCACGCGCAGGCCGTCGACCACCCGGCCCAGCACCACGTCGCGGCGCTGCGCGGTGTTGTCCTCGCCCAGCACGTAGACGTACTTGCGGTCCTGGTCGGTCAGCACCGCCTTGTCGTCGATCAGCAGCGCCTCGGCGGCCGGGGCGGCCTCCAGTTGCACGCGCGCGAACAGGCCCGGCGTGAACACCCGGTCGGGGTTGGGCAGCACCGCGCGGGCGCGGACCGTGCCGGTCGACGGGTCGATGCGGTTGTCGATGAAATCGACCGTGCCCAGGTGCGGATGGCCGGTCTCGTCGGCCAGGCCGATGCGCACGGCGTTGTCGGTGCCGGCGCGGGTGCCGGCGCGCGACTGCGCCTGGTAGCGCAGGAACGCGCGCTCGTCGCTGTCGAAGTACACGTGCACCGGGTCCTGCGAGACCAGCGTGGTCAGCAGCGTCGCGTCGGCCTGGGCGAGGTTGCCCTCGGTCACCAGCGCGCGCCCGGCGCGGCCCGCGACCGGCGCGCGCACCTCGGTGAACTGCAGGTCCAGGCGCGCCGCGGCGACCGCGGCCTCGGCCGCGCGCACGCCGGCGCCGGACTGCGCGGTGGCGGCGCGACGGGTCTCGTACTCGTCGCGCGAGATCGCCTGCGCATCGACCAGCGACTGCGCACGCGCGTCCTGGGTGCGGGCCAGCTGCGCCTCGGCGCGGGCGCGGGCCAGGTTGGCCTCCGCCTGGTCCAGCGCGGCGCGGTAGGGGCGCTGATCGATGACGAACAGCAGGTCGCCCTTGGCGACCTCGGCGCCCTCGGTGAAGGCCACGCGCTGCACGTAGCCGCTGACCCGCGGCCGCAGGTCGACGGTTTCCACCGCGACGATGCGGCCGGTGGCGTCGTCCCATTGGCGGACCTGTTCCGCCAGCACGGTGGCGACGCCGACCTCGGGGGCGGGCGGTGCGTCGCTGTCGGCGGCGCGGCTGTCGCAACCGCTGAGGACGATCGTGATCGCCGCGAGTGCGGCCAGTGCCAGCTCGGGCAGCGCGCCGCGGGCGCGGCGCAGGAGCATCGTGGGGGAGCGGTTCATCGGGGCAGGTCCTGTGGGGAGGGGAGGGACGCGGCGGCCACGGCGTCGCGCAGCAGCGCGCGGGCGTGGTCGAGGTCGCGGGGGGCGGGTGCCGCGGCATTGCGCGCGGCCGGCAGGCAGGGCACGAAGCCGGCGGTATCGATGTCGTCGGACAGGGTCGCGCCGCTGCGCGCGGGCGGGACGGGAAAGCGCACCAGCGGCGACGCCGGCAGCACCGGGTGGTCGAGCATCTCCAGCGCGTACTGCGCGATGGCCGCGTCCGACGGCCATTGCGCGCACGCCTGGCGGGCGTTGGCCGCGGTGCGCGCCGGCGTGTCGACGGTCAGCATCTGCACGCGGACCGGCAGCGTGCGGGCCTCGTCGTGCAGCACCCGCGCCAGCATCCGCAGCGCGGCGGCGCCGATCGAGTGGTGGCCGTAGCCGGCCCAGGGATAGTCCGCGCCCGGCCCGCCGACCAGCACGTAGCCGTTGCGCGGTTGCGGGGCCAGCAGCGGCAGCAGATGCCGTGCGGCGAACAGGTGCGGCAGCAGGTCCTCGTCGAGCCGGCGGCGCAGGAAGTCCGCCGGGGCGTCGAGCAGACGGCCGCGTTCGATGCTGCCGCGGATCGCCGCGACCGCCACCGCCGGCGGCGCGCCCGGCAGCGCGGCGATGCGCGCCGCCAGTGCCGCGGCGTCGGCATCGCTGGCCACCCGGGCGTCGAGCGTGACCAGCGCGGGGCCGTCGTCGTGGCGTGCCCGCAGTGCGCGCAGGGCATCGGCATCGCGGGCGACCGCGACGACCTGCCGACCGGCATCCAGTGCCCGGGCGACGACCGCGCCGCCGACCGCGCCGGTGGCGCCGAGGACGAGCAGGCGCCCGCTCATTGTCCCGTTTCCGGGATTTTGTTTCCCGAATCGGCGCCCTGATGGTCGATTCGGGCATGCGCAGGCGAGTGCTGGTGCGGCCACAGGGCCGCCAGCCAGCGCCAGCCCAGGACTCCGCCACGGACCCGTTTCGGCCCGGGCAGACGCATGGCAAGCGCTTGATTCCCAGTGGATTTGTGGAGCGTGCAACGGGGCCGTGCCGGTGGCGGCGGCGGGAAGCGGCGATACGGGTCGAACAGCGACAGTCGCGACATGATCGGCATCCGGTGGGGGAATGCCGCTTACCCTAGTCGCCAAATGCGGACTTGATTAGTCCGGATTGAAGGGAATAATTGTCCCCTCACTGGTCCAATCCGCTGGAGGCACCTCGTGGCCCACGATCTCAACGACTCGCTGATCTTCGTCAAGGTGGTCGAGCAGGGCAGTTTCATCGCCGCGGCCAATGCGCTCGGCCTGCCCAAGACCACGGTCAGCCGCAAGGTGCAGGAACTCGAACAGCGCCTCGGCGCGCGCCTGCTGCACCGGACCACGCGGCGCCTGGGCCTGACCGAGGCCGGTGCGGTCTACCACGAGCACTGCCAGCGCATCGCCCGCGACCTCGAGGAGGCCGAGCACGCCGTCGGCCAGTTGCAGTCCGGCCCGCGCGGCTGGCTGCGCTTCACCGTGCCGTACTCGATCGGCATCACCTGGATCGCGCCGCTGCTGGGCGACTTCCAGGCGCAGTACCCGGAGATCTCGCTGGACATGCACATGGGCAACGAGCAGCTCGACCTGATCGCCGGCGAGGCCGACCTGGCCCTGCGCGTGGGCACGCTGCCCGATTCCAACTTCGTCGCGCGCAAGCTCGGCAGCCTGCGCACCCAGGTGTTCGCCAGCCCGGCCTACGTCGAGCGCCACGGCGAGCCGCTGCACCCCGACGACCTGCAGCACCACCGCACGCTGGTGCAGCGCAAGAGCCGCAACGCGCACAACAATCGCTTCGTCTGGACCCTGACCGATGGCCGGGAACTGCGCGAATTCACGGTCAATCCGCAGCTGGTGGCCAACGACCCGGCGGCGCTGAACTGGGCGCTGCTGCAGGGCGAAGGCCTGCTGCTGACCGGCGACGTGATGGCCAAGTCGCTGGTCGAGGCCGGCATGGTCCAGCGCGTGCTGGCCGGCTGGACCGGGCCGGAGGTCGACTTCAATGCGGTGTTCGCCGGCGGCCGGCTGGTCTCGCCCAAGGTCCGCGCCTTCGTCGATTTCCTGATCGAGCGGCTCAACTTCGACGCCGACCACATGCAGACCCTGTGCGCGGTACAGAAGCAGGCGCTTGCGGCCAAGGCGGCCGGCGACGTCGCGCTGGCGGAGCTGGAAAAGGCCTCGCGGCGGCGGGTCAAGGCGCAGGCGGCCACCGTCGTGGAACGATAGCCGCATACGCGCCGCCGGGTTCGCCGCGCGCCGCCTCTACACTGCGCCGATGCCGCCGATCCTCCCATCGCAGGCGATCGACGCGGTCGCCTTCCTGCGTGGCCGCCTTGGCGACGCGCTGATCGCGACCTGTCTCTACGGCTCCTTCGTCGACGGCGGCCTGCGCCCCGGCAGCGACCTCGACCTGTTGTGCGCGCTGCGCAGGCCACTGTCGGACGACGAGCGCGCCACGGTCATGGCCGGGCTGCTGGCGCGCTCGGCGCCGCCCGGCCACGCCACGCTGCGTCCGCTCGAGGTGACCTGCGTCGTGCTGGCCGACATGGCGCCGTGGCGGCATCCGGCCAGGCGCGAACTGCAGTTCGGCGAATGGCTGCGCGACGGGCTGCAGGCGGGCGACGTGCCGCATGCCGTGCCCGATCCCGACCTCGCACTGCTGCTGGCCCAGGCCCGCGCGAAGGGCATCGCCCTGCACGGCCCCGCGCCGGCGGCGCTGTTGCCCGAGGTGCCGGCGCGGGACGTGCGTGCGGCGATCGTGGCGATGCTGCCGGACGTGGCGCGCAACCTGGCGGGCGAGGAGCTGCACGCACTGCTGACGCTGGCGCGCATGTGGGTCACGCTGCGCAGCGGCGACATCGTGCCCAAGGATGCCGCCGCCACGCGCGTGGATGCCTGGCTGCCCGAGGCGCACCGCCCGGCACTGGCCCATGCGCGGGCGATCTACCTCGGCCAGCGGCCCGGCGACTGGACCGGCTGGGCACCGCGCGTCGCCGCCTGCGCGCGCTTCATGGCCGGCGCGGCGCTGCGCGAATCCGCCGCGTCGTAGAAGCGCCCGCGGCACGACGGAGTACCGGGCAGCGGGCGTGCGGCGAATGTTCCCGAACGCGCCGGCCGGACCGGGTCGGGACCGCGCCGATGCCCGTCGCAGCCCGTCCGTTCAGCGCTCCGAATGCCCGCTGTCGTGATAGTCGCGGCGCACGAACAGGTCCGGCTTGATCAGCTCGATGAACGCGCGCGCCTGCGGCGACAGCACCTTGCCGTAAGTGGCTGCGTTGAGGGATGCCGGTACCCGAGGCGGAAATCGGAGGCGCGCACGACCTGATCTCGGGTCCGCATGACCCGTCCACCATGTCTCCGAACAGGCGTCCACCATGTGTCTGGTCCAATACCGCGCCCGAGATTTTTGCGGCTTGAATACACGCCGGAACTGATCTACGTTGATCCTCGGATCGGACGAGCGGCAGGAGGCACGCATGCATGGGCAACGACCAGCAAGGCGGCCGGCCTGGATCCGACAGGGCCGCAGGGCCGCGCTCGGCCTTGCCGCGCTTTCGTTGTGGACTACGGGATGCCAAGGTATGGCGACGACGACGCAGAATGAGTCCCAACAGTCACGTCGTGCGGACAATACGGTCGCCGACTGGCCGTTGAAGTTCGTGCAGCACAACTTCGGCGCCCGGTGCTATTCGACGTATGACTGCGCCGTCAACTACAACAGGCTGTGGCTCACGCTGGGCAGGGAGGATGAATTGCGCCCTGCCCTTCAGGACGTACATCCGGACGCACTGAAAAATGCATCGGCGGGCCAGATTGCAATCATGAACTTTCCCGGAGCCCGCGCTGGTGCGCTGGCGCTCGAAGGACGGAACGCAGCTTGAAGCGGAAGTGGATATCGGTGAGATATTCAATCGGTGAGATATTCAAAAGACCGGCTGATCCGGCATGAGGTTCCAAAGGAAGATATCCCGGAAGGCATATCGGTCATGAATCCAGACATCCTGCTCGTGGTTGAGGACCGGATGATCAGCGTCTACATGCGGGCGTTCATCCCGACGAAGTCCTTGCGCGAGCCGGGGAATCCGAACAGCGATTACCGGCGCGAATTGAAACTGGCTTGGAGCCGGATTTACTGAAACAAATGCGCTGTATCGAAGGGCTGCGGTTGAATTTGCCAATCCGGGTGGGTAGCCTGCGGCGTAGCATGGTTTCGACAGGGGGTGCGGCATGGATGGGCCGTGGATGGGCGTGGATCACAAGGGGCGCATGCTGCGCCGGTTGGCCGCAGCTGCGACTGTGGTACTGATTTCAAGCACAGGATGCCAGGGCATGGCGACGACACAGGATGCGGCACCTTCTTCCCGGACCACGCGGGCGGACAACACCGTCGCGGATTGGCCGTTGAAGTTCGTGCAACACAATTTCGGGGCGTTCTGCTACTCCACGTATGGATGCCGGATCAGCTACGGCGGCTATCGCCGGATGGAACCCGATGACAAGCTGGCGATTTCGTCGGAGTCGTTGGGGGATAGGTATCCGAGGAATCTTGGTGGCGGTTATCTGGGGATTATGGACTTCCCACCGCCTGCCCAGGTCCGCTGGCGTTCGAAGGACGGGACGGAACATGAGGCCGTCGTCGACATCGGCGAGATCTTCAAGGACCGGTTGATCCTGCACGACGTGCCGCGCGGGGATATTCGTGAGGGAGTCTCCATCCTCAATCCTGAAATCGTGCTGGAAGTGAATGACCGGACGATCAACGTCTACATGCGGGCGTTCATTCCGACCAAGGAACTGCAGATTCCGGGCAATCCGCATAGCGGGCATCGCGATGACCTGATTCTGGCTTGGAGCCGGACTTACTGAGTCCCTGTTGGATAAGGAGAGCGAAATGGGTGGTGAACGACATCCTGATGGAGTGGGCACCTTTCCGGCTACTGCAGACGACCTGGCGACCTACGACCGTGCACAGCAGCAATTGTCGGAGTTCTCCGCTCCGGTGCTGATGGACCGGGAGTCTCCCGACCATCGCATGTTCCTCGCCGCATTCGATGGCACTGGCAACAGTATGTTCCGGGATGACCCTGAGAATCACACCAACGTTGCACGGATATTCCAGCAGATCGAAGAACGACAACGTGGGGGCGAGGACGGCATCGGGGCCGGTTATGTTGAAGGTGTCGGCACTCAGGGTGGACTCGGTGGTACGCGCGACTTGATCTCCGGTCGGACCTATGAGGCGCGGCTGGAGGAGATGTATCTCCAGTTCATCACCCAGTCCCAGCGCTGGTTGAAAGAAAACCCAGGTGCCGATATCCGGCTGGCGTCGATCGGATTCAGTCGCGGCGCCGAGCAGGCGGCCGGTTTCACCCGGATAGTTGAGGAGCGCGGCATCCAGAACCCGGAAGACGCAGTGGTAAAGCGGGACAGCAAGGGCCTGATCGAAAGCGTCGAGTTCACCCGCCCGCCGCTGCGCGAACCCGGCTCCGTGATACAGGCCATCGGCCTGTTCGACCCGGTCGGCACCGGCACGCCCTACGACCACGATCGCCGCCTTGCCCCATCGGTCGTCTCCGGCCTCCAGATCACCGCCGAGCACGAACGCCGCAACCTGTTCCTCGGCACGCGGATCACGGATCCGGGCATGACCATGGACGGCCGCTTCCTCAACGTCGAGGTGGCGGGCGCGCACAGCAATATCGGCGGCAGCTACCGGCTGGACGGGTTGTCCATTCGCAGCGGCAACCTGATGACCGACTACCTCAACTCGCTCAGCAGCGAGCCGTTCCTGGAAAAGCGCGGAGTGCGTCCCGATCCCGAACGCGACGTGATCCATCGCTCGGAGGACCACCAGTTCTTCTATCGCACCTCGAAGTTCGACCGGCAGGGCGAGCGTGTCCATCAGGAGGAGCTCGCACCTCCTGCGCTGTGCCGGATCGATTGCCGCGACGCGATGCCGCGCAACGAGGCGATGGCCGCTGGGCTGGCGTGGCGGCAGGTAGAGATCGGCCCTGTGCCTGATGCGCAGCGGGGCGCTGATCCAACGGTTTCCGAGCACGGCGGCTTCGTCCAGCGGCTGCTGGAACAGGCGAAGCAGGGGAATGGAGCCGCGATCGACAACTCCGTTCGGGATTATCTGAACGGAGAAGCCGGTCAAGCATGGCTGCAACAGGGGCAGCAGCAACTGCGGGAAATGCAGCAGGCCAGATTGCCGGACGCACAAGTCATTGCACAACAGGCGCCGGAAATCGGGCGCTGAAAAGGCGCGGAGGCGCTGTGCCTGCGTCAGCGCCCAGTCCAGTATCCGTATCGAAGGTCGTGGCAGTCGAGTGCGCAGGTCCGGCGCCACCCGTTGGCGTGGCGCGATGGTGCCGGGGAACGTAGTGCCCTACCGCTCCGAATGCCCGCTGTCGTGATAGTCGCGGCGCACGAACAGGTCCGGCTTGATCAGCTCGATGAACGCGCGCGCCTGCGGCGACAGCACCTTGCCCTTGCGCACCACCACGCCGTAGCTGCGCGCGGGAAACCATTCCGACACCGGCCGCGTCGCCAGCCGGTCGTTGTCGGCGGCGTCCAGGCAGATCGAGCTGACGATCGAGATGCCCATGCCCATCGCCACGTACTGCTTGATGACTTCCCAGCCGCCGACCTCCAGGGCGACGGTGTAGGGCACGCGCGCCTGCTGGAACACCATGTCGACCAGCCGGTAGGTGATCTGCCGCTTCGGCGGCAGGATCAGGCCGTGCGCGGCCAGGTCCTCCAGCCGCAGCCGCCGCACCCGGGTCAGCGGATGGTCCGGCGGCGTGATCAGGATCGGGTCGAAGCGGTACACCGGGGCGTAGCTGAGGTCGCCGGGCACGTCGACCATCGAGCCGACCAGCAGGTCGACCGCGTCGCTGCGCAGCAGGTCGTTGCCGTCGGCGGTGATGACGTCATGCAGCGCCAGCCGTACGTCCGGGTGCTGGTGGCGGAAATTGTCGACGATCTTCGGCAATAAATACAGGATCGTCGAGCTATTGGCCGCTATCTTCAGTTCGCCTGCATCCAGCCCGCCGACTTCGCGGCGGAACGCGGCCGGTAGGCCGTCGATGCCCTCGACCAGCGGCACCGCCAGCTCGTAGAGGATCTCGCCCTCGCGCGTGGGCACCAAGCGGCGCCCGCTGCGCTCCAGCAGCTTGACCCCGAGCTCGCGTTCCAGCGCCTGCAGCTGCAGCGTGATCGCCGGCTGGCTGACGTAGAGCGCCTCCGCCGCCCGTGAAACTGAACCCAACCGGGCGGTCTGGCAGAACGCGCGCAGTGGCTTCAGGCGGTCCGCCTTGTACGGAAAACGCGGTTCCGACGCGGGTTTGCGGGGCATGGTTTCAATCAATATAAGTAGAACTAATGCGTACCATTGACAAAACTGGGTTGTCAAATAATCGAACGGGGAGGAGGGTTTGTTGCAACGCAATATCGCGATTGCAGCGAGGAGACACCCGATGTCCGCCGTCATCCAGTCCGTTCCGACGCCGTCCGATGTCCAACTGCCCGCCGGCAGCCCGGCCGACCTGCTCGGTGCCGACGCGCAGGCATTCCTGGCCGGCCTGCACCATGCGTTCGAGGGCGCGCGCCAGCAGCTGCTGGAGGCGCGTCGTCGCCGCCAGGCGCAGTTCGATGGCGGTGCGTTGCCGGATTTCCGCGACGACACCCGCGCGATCCGCGCCGGCGACTGGCGCGTGGCGCCGCTGCCGCGCGCGCTGCAGGACCGTCGCGTGGAGATCACCGGGCCGGTCGACCCGAAGATGGTCATCAACGCGCTGAACTCCGGCGCCAACTGCTACATGGCCGATTTCGAGGATTCGACGTCGCCGACCTGGGACAACCTGCTGACCGGCCAGCGCGCGCTGGGCGAGGCGATCGAAGGCACGCTGACGTTCGAGAGCGCCAACGGCAAGCGCTACGCGCTCAAGCCCGAGGACCAGCGGGCGGTGCTGATCGTGCGCCCGCGCGGCTGGCACCTGGACGAGAAGCACGTGCTGGTCGACGGCCAGCGCCTGTCGGCGTCGCTGTTCGACGCCGGGCTGTTCGCGTTCCACAACGCCCACGCGCTGGCGGCGAAGGACCGCGGCCCGTACTTCTACATTCCCAAGCTGCAGTCGATGGAGGAGGCCGCGCTGTGGCAGCAGGTGCTGACCCACATCGAGCGCGCGCTGGGCCTGGCGGACGGGCAGATCAAGGTCACGGTGCTGATCGAGACGCTGCCGGCGGCGTTCGAGATGGACGAGATCCTGCACGCGCTGCGCAACCGCATCGTCGGCCTGAACTGCGGCCGCTGGGACTACATCTTTTCCTACATCAAGACCTTCCGCCGCCAGCGCGACAAGGTGCTGCCCGAGCGCGGCCAAGTGACCATGACCCAGCCGTTCCTGCGCGCGTATTCGGAACTGCTGATCCAGACCTGCCACCGCCGCGGCGCGCACGCGATGGGTGGCATGGCGGCGCAGATCCCGATCAGCGGCGACGAGGCCGCCAACGACGAGGCGATGGCGCGGGTGCGTGCCGACAAGCTGCGCGAGGTCACCGCCGGCCATGACGGTACCTGGGTCGCGCATCCGGCGCTGATCCCGATCGCGCGGCAGATCTTCGACGAGCGCATGCGCGGCGCGCACCAGCACGGCATGACCCGCGACGAGGTCGTCATCACCCGCGACGACCTGATCGAGCCGCCGCTGGGCACGATCAGCCGCGCCGGCTTCGACGGCAACGTCGAGGTCTGCGTGCGCTACCTCGCCGCCTGGCTCGACGGCAACGGCTGCGTGCCGATCCACGGCATGATGGAAGACGCGGCGACGGCCGAGATCGCCCGCGCGCAGCTGTGGCAATGGCTGCACTTCACCGACGACGGCGGCGCGCCGCTGCACCTGCACGACGGCACCGCGATCGACGAGGCGCTGTTCCAGCGTGCGCTGCTGAACCTGCCCTCGCGGCTGGCCGGCCAATCGATTCCCGGTGCCGAGCGCGTGCAGGAGGCCATCGCGATGCTCGAGGCGCTGACCGCGCGCGACACGCTCGAGGACTTCCTGACCCTGCCGGCGTACAGCCGTCTTTGAAAGGCCGGGATTGGTGATTCGTGATTCGTGATTGGAAACACCCAAGGCACGTTCAGGACGCCGATCCACACCGCTCTTTCGAATCACCAATCACCAATCACGAATCACTACTCCGAAGGAGTTCCCCATGAGCACCACGCAACAGCAGCAGATCGACGCCCTGCAGACCGACTGGGACAGCAACCCGCGCTGGAACGGCGTGCAGCGGCCCTACAGCGCCGCCGACGTCGTGCGCCTGCGCGGCAGCCTGCAGCCCGAGCACACGCTGGCCAGGCGCGGCGCGGAGAAGCTGTGGAAGCTCGTCAACGGTGAGGCGAAGAAGGGCTACGTCAACGCCTTCGGCGCGATCAGCGCCGGCCAGGCGATGCAGCAGGCCAAGGCCGGGCTGGAAGCGGTGTACCTGTCGGGTTGGCAGGTCGCCGCCGACGGCAATACCTCCGAGACCATGTACCCGGACCAGTCGCTGTACGCCTACGACTCGGTGCCGACGATGGTCCGGCGGATCAACAACACCTTCCGCCGCGCCGACGAGATCCAGTGGAAGGGCCTGTGCGACGGCAAGATCGCCGAGAAGGACGCGATCGACTTCTTCCTGCCGATCGTCGCCGACGGCGAGGCCGGCTTCGGCGGCGTGCTCAACGCCTACGAACTGATGAAGAACATGATCGTCGCCGGCGCGTCGGGCGTGCATTTCGAGGATCAGCTGGCCGCAGTCAAGAAGTGCGGCCACATGGGCGGCAAGGTGCTGGTGCCGACCCAGGAGGCGGTGCAGAAGCTGGTTGCCGCGCGCCTGGCGGCCGACGTGCTGGGCGTGCCGACGATCGTGCTGGCGCGCACCGACGCCGAGGCCGCGAGCCTGCTGACCTCGGACTTCGATCCCAACGACCAGCCCTTCGTCACCGGCGAGCGCACGTCCGAGGGCTTCTACAAGGTGCGCAACGGCCTGGAGCAGTCGATCTCGCGCGGCATCGCCTACGCCGCCTATGCCGACCTGGTGTGGTGCGAGACCGGGACCCCGGACATCGGCTTCGCCCGCGAGTTCGCCCAGGCGGTGCATGCGAAGCATCCCGGCAAGCTGCTGAGCTACAACTGCTCGCCGAGTTTCAACTGGAAGAAGAACCTCGACGACCGCCAGATCGCCAGCTTCCAGGACGAGCTGTCGGCACTGGGCTACAAGTTCCAGTTCATCACCCTGGCCGGCATCCATATCAACTGGTTCAACAGCTTCAGGTTCGCCCACGACTACGCCCGCGGCGAGGGCATGCGCCACTACGTCGAACAGGTGCAGGAGCCGGAGTTCGCCGCGCGCGAGAAGGGCTACACCTTCGTCTCGCACCAGCAGGAGGTCGGCGCCGGCTACTTCGACGACGTCACCACGGTGATCCAGGGCGGCGCCTCCAGCGTGACCGCGCTGACCGGATCGACCGAGGAAGCGCAGTTCTACGGCGAGAAGAAAGCGGCAGCCTGACGGACCCACGCGCATCGGAAAGGGGCAGGGCGGCGATCGAGGATCGCCGCCCTTTTTCGTGGTTCCGGCAAGCAAACCCCCGGCTCTGTCGGGGATTGCAGGGGTTTGATATTTCCGGCAGTTGGTCGACGGGCAACGTCTCCCTCGCTGCCGCGCTAGCGGCAAGCGACGCCAGAAGCAGGCCACCGCCCGCCTGCGCGCGCGTCGGATCCGCGAGACCGTGGCGATGCGTGTCGGCCGATCGAGGCGATCCTCGTTGTGGATGCCGAACAAAAATGCGGTAGCCAGGGGCGGGTGAAGACGCGGCCCGATATCCGCCGCCCGTGTCGCGGCGGGGAAAACGATGGTAGCGTGCCGCGTCCTGGACTGGAGATTGCTGATGCGTACCGCCCTGATCGTGCTTGTCGTCGCTGGCCTGTGGAGCGCTGGTATCAACGCGCGGACCCAGGAGGGGGTGACGCCATCCACGGAGGCGGCGCCGCCCGCATCCAAGGACAAGGAGGACGAGCGCCTGATCTGCACCCGCGAGAAGACGATCGGCAGCAACCGGACGACACGGGTCTGCCGGACGCAGGCGCAGATCCGTGAACAGAGCCGGGAGGCGCAGGACAGCCTGATGCGCAACTCGAGCGTGCCATCGCCGGCGGGCAACTGATGCCCGGGGGCTGAGAACCACGGCACGGCGTCCTGCAGGTCTGGGTTGCTCCGCGAAGCAGTGGTCAGCAAGCGGGGCCGGCGTCGACCGCTCCAACCCCGCGATACCCCAGCGCCTCGGTCAGGTGCGCGGTCGCGATCGTTTCGCTGTTGTCGAGATCAGCGATGGTCCGGGCGACGCGCAGGATGCGGTGCATCGAGCGGGCCGACAGGTGCAGGGCGTCGATTGCCCGCTCCAGCAGGGCCTGGTCGCGCGGTTGCAGGCGGCAGGCGCGCATCGTCGCGCCCTGGTCGAGGCGGGCATTGAGGGTGCCGCCCCGCGCGTGCTGGATCGCCCGCGCGGCCTCGACGCGGGCGCGGATCGCGGCGCTGGGCTCGCCCTCGGGGGCGTCGGGCCGTAGCGCGGCAGGCGGCAGGCGCGGGACGTCGATATGCAGGTCGATACGGTCGAGCAGCGGGCCGGAGATGCGCGCGCGATAGCGGCGGATCGCGTCGCTGCTGCAGCGGCAGCGTCCCGACACGTCGCCGGCCCAGCCGCAGGGACAGGGGTTCATCGCCGCGACCAGCTGGAAGCGGGCGGGGAACTCGCTCTGCCGCGCGGCACGCGAGATCGTCACCACGCCCGATTCCAGCGGCTCGCGCAGCACTTCCAGTGCGCGGCGGTCCCATTCCGGCAGTTCATCGAGGAACAGCACGCCATGGTGCGCGAGCGATATCTCGCCGGGCCGTGGCTCGCCGCCGCCGCCGACCAGCGCCACCGCACTGGCAGTGTGGTGCGGACTGCGGAAGGGCCGCGTACGCCAACAGGCGGGGTCGAGCCCGCGGCCGCTGACCGACAGCACCGCGGCGGTTTCCAGCGCCTCGGCCTCGCTGGCCTCGGGCAGCAGGCCGGGCAGGCGCGAGGCCAGCAGGGTCTTGCCGCATCCCGGCGGGCCGATCAGCAGCAGGTGGTGGCCGCCCGCGGCCGCGATCTCGAGCGCGCGGCGCGCCTGCGCCTGTCCGCGGACATCGCGCATGTCGACGCCATGGACCGCGCGCTGCGCGGGCGCGGTGGCCTGGGGCAGTTCCCGGTTGCCGGTCAGCAGCGCGCAGACTTCGAGCAGGGTGCGGGCGGTGCGGACTTCGACATCCGAGCTCAACGCGGCCTCGGCACCGTTGGCCATCGGCACGACCAGCCTGCGGCCGCTGCCGGCGACCGCGAGCGCGGCGGGCAGCACGCCGTCGACGGGGCGCAGTTCGCCGGTCAGGCCGAGTTCGCCGATGAACTCCCAGTCGCGCAACGCGTCCCGCGGCACCTGGCCGCTGGCGGCGAGGATGCCGAGCGCGATCGGCAGGTCGAAGCGGCCGCCGCCCTTGGGCAGGTCGGCCGGCGCGAGGTTGACGGTGATGCGGCGCGCGGGAAACTCGAACTGCGCGCACTGGATCGCCGCGCGTACCCGGTCCTTGGCTTCGCGGACGGCCGCTTCCGGCAGGCCGACGATCGACATCGACGGCAGGCCGCCGCCGAGGTGGACCTCGACCTGGACGGCGGGCGCACGGATGCCTGCGCGCGCACGTCCGTGCACGAGCGCCAGTCCCATGGCGGCGGGGTCAGTGTGGCTGCGCGGGGGTGTCGGACGGGGCCGGGGCGGCGTTGCCGGCCTCGAGCTGGCGGACCTGGGCTTCGAGCGCCTCGAGTTTCTCGCGTGTGCGCAGCAACACCGCGCGCTGCACGTCGAACTCCTCGCGCGTGACCAGATCCAGCTTGGCCAGGCCGGACTGCAGCACGGCCTTGAAGTTCTCCTGCAGTTCTTCCCGGCTTTCGCGCAGGCCGGGCGGGACCAGGCCGCTGAGGCGGCGGGCGAGTTCGTCGATGTGGGTGAGGTCGATCATGGCGGCTTCCTTCGGTTTACGGCCAGCGTGCCGCGCCGGAGGTGACGGCGCAGTCGGTGCCGGCCGCGCCCCTGTGTCAGGAAAATCCCTACCGCGGGTGCCGCGACACTAGAGCATGCGCATCCGGCGCGGGCAAGGCGTTGACAACGCCGCGCGATGGCAGGCCGGGCGCGGTGCCGTATCCTTGCGCCAGATCCGATGCCGGGAGGCGGTCCAGATGAAAATGGTCATGGCGATCATCAAGCCGTTCAAGCTCGACGACGTGCGCGAGGCGCTGGCCGAGGTCGGCGTCAACGGCATCACCGTGACCGAGGTCAAGGGCTTCGGCCGGCAGAAGGGCCACACCGAGCTCTATCGCGGCGCCGAGTACGTGGTCGATTTCCTGCCGAAGGTGAAGCTGGAGATCGCGGTGACCGACGAGATCGTCGATTTGGTGGTCGAGACCATCCTCAAGTCGGCGGGCATGGGCAAGATCGGCGACGGCAAGATCTTCGTCTACACGCTCGACCGCGCGGTGCGGATCCGCACCGGCGAGCTGGACGCCGACGCGATCTAGCTAGCCGCCGGCGCATCCTGTCTGCGGCCCTGGGCCGCTGCCCGCCGGCGCCGGAGCGCCGCCCTCAGCCCTCGCCCAGCGCCTCGGCCACGAACGGCGGCAGCACCTGTGCGGCGCGGTGGATGTCGGCGGTGTAGTACTTCGTCGGAAACGGCTTGGCCGCGGCGTCGGCTTCGCGGAACTCGAAGCCCTGGCCCTTGCGCGCCAGGGTCACGCTCCACCAGCCGGTCGGGTAGCACGGCTGCGGGAACGGCAGGGTCTGGAACGTGCTGAAACCGGCCTTGCCCATCTCGGCGCGCATGGCCTTGATCAGGTCGAGCAGCACCAGCGGCGACTCGGACTGCTGGACCAGGATGCCGTCGTCCTTGAGCGCGCGGAAGCAGCTTTCGAAGAACGACTTGTTGAACAGGCCCTCGGCCGGGCCGACCGGGTCGGTGGAATCGACGATGACGATGTCGAGGCTGCCGGGCGCGCAATGCTTCATGTAGGCGATGCCGTCGTCGAACAGCAGCTCGGCGCGCGCATCGCCGTTGGATTCGCACAGTTCGGGGAAGTACTTCTCCGACATCCGCGTGACCTGCTCGTCGATGTCGCACTGCACGGCCTTCTCCACGCCCGGGTGCCGCAGCACCTCGCGCAGCGTGCCGCAATCGCCGCCGCCGATGATGACGACATGCTTCGGGTCGGCGTGGGTGAACAGCGCCGGGTGCGAGACCATCTCGTGATAGAGGAAGTTGTCGCGCGTGGTCACCATCATCGCGCCGTCGATCAGCATGACGTTGCCCCAGTCGGTCGATTCGAAGACCTCGATCTTCTGGAACGGCGACTGCACCTCGTCGAGCTTGCGGGTCACGCGGTAGCCGATCGCCGAGCCGGCGGGTTCGAAGTTCTCGTAGAGCCAGTGGGGCGCGGTCATGACGGTTCCTGCAAAACCTGGAGAAAGGGGCTGGCGCGGGGCTGGTCGCAACGGCGCCGGCCGCGGGGGCGGCATTGTAGCGAAGTCCGGGTGTCGGCCCGATGTCGGCCGCGGTGCGATACTGCGCCGCGATCCGGTGGGCCTGCGCAGCAGGGCTTGCGCCCCCCGCGCAGTGCCCACCGGCGCCACATCCCACGCCTGCAGGAGCCTTATGGAGGACCGCCGCGCCGACGCTGCCGCGACCGCGCGCCATCGTGCCCGGGTGCAGCGTCTCGAAGGGTGGGCGCGGGCGGCGCCGCGGCGCTATCTCGCCTGCGTGGTGCTGCTGGCGCTGGCCGGCTACGGTTTCCTGGTCGGCCTGCTGCTGCTGGCGCTCGCGGTGCCGGTGTTGGTGGCCTGGCGGGTGCTGGTGCAGGGCGCGGCGTTCGAGCCGCAGCTGGTGATCGCGCTGCTGTTGCCGGGGATCGCCGCCGCCGCATTGCTGCGTGGCATGTGGCTGCGGCTCGGCGCGCCCGCGGGCGTGCGTCTGGCGGCCAGACAGGCGCCGGCGCTGCAGGCCGAGGTCGAGCGCCTGCGTCGTGCCGGCGGCGCGCCGCCGTTGGCCGGCATCGTCATCGACAGCCAGCTCAACGCGGCCGCGGCCAGTGTGCCGCGCTTGCTCGGACTGGGCGGACACCGGCACTACCTGGTGCTGGGCCTGCCGCTGCTGCAGTTGCTCGACCGCGACGAGGCGGCCGCGGTGATCGCCCACGAGTTCGGCCATTTCGGCGAGGCGCACGGCCGGCTGGCAGGCTGGCTGTATCGTGTGCGCATGACCTGGTACCGGGTCGTCGACGGGCTGTCGCGCAGCGGTTCGCCGTTCTCGCTGCCGATCGCCGCGTTCTACCGCTGGTACGCGCCACTGTTCGATGCCTGGAGCTTCGTGCTCGCCCGCGCCCACGAATACCGCGCCGATGCGATCGCCGCGCGGGTGGCCGGCCCGGACGCGATGGTTGCCGCGCTGCTGCGGCTCGAACATGGCAGCGGACGCTGGCATGCGACGCTGTGGCCACGCCTGCTGGCGCGTGCACGGGTGCAGCGGCATCCGCCCGCGCAGTTGATCGCGCCACTGGTCGACGGCCTGCGTGGCGGTGCGCCGCCGGACCTGGCACGCCTGCTGGCGATCGGGGCGCGCGACACCGATCCGTTCGACACCCACCCGACCCTGGCGCAGCGCATCGATGCGCTCGGGGTCACGCCGGGTCTGCCCACAGGCGGCGAACCGGCCGCAACCTGGCTCGGCGACGATCTCGAGCGCATCGAACGCCAGCTCGACCGGCAGTGGCGCGAGCAGCTGCGTGCGGACTGGCAGGCCGCGCACGATGCGGCCGCCGTGGACCGTGCCCGCTTCGCCGCGCTCGATGGCCAGCGCAGCCTCAGCGTCGCCGAGGCGGTCGAGCATGCACGGCTGTTCGAGGCGATCGAGATCGATCACGACCCGATACCGGTGCATGCCCGTGCGCTGGCCGCCGATCCCGCCAGCGCGCTGTGCGCGTTCCGGCTCGGCGTGCTGCGGCTGCGGGCCGGCGAGCCGGCCGGCGTCGATGCGCTGCGGCATGCGGTCGACCGCGATGCGGGCGCGGTCGGCGCGGTACTCGACGCGCTCGACGACCTGCTGCGGGATCCCGACGTGTCCGTTGCCGCCGCCGAGGCCATTGCCGGCCTGAGGCAGGCGCTCGCGCCACGCGCCGACGACCTTGCCGGGCGCGACGGCGTCGCCGATGGCGACGACCTGCAGGCGCACGATCTCGACGCGGCGACGTTGCGGCGGCTCGCGCAGGAACTGGCCCGGCATCCACGCATCGCCAGCGCCTGGCTGGTGCGCAAATCCGTCCCGATGGCCACCCAGGCGCACTACGTGCTGCTGCTGGACTGGCGCGGTTCGATCGCCGGCGAAGCCGCGGGCCTGCGCGCGGTGTCGGATGCGTTGCCGTTGCCGGGCAGCCACACGGTGTTCACCGGCAGCGATGCGGCCGCGCTTGCCAGGCGCCTGCGGCGCGTCGCCGGCACGCCGGTCTACCGCAAGGGACGCGGCCGCGCCGGCTGATCGCCCGCCGCGCAGTGGCGCAGGGGTCGGCATGCGCCCGTAGACTATGCAGCCGCCCCTGTATTCCGGAAACCTGCCGATGACCGCCTGGTCGACCCGCGACGCCCGCAAGACCTATTCGATCCCGCACTGGAGCGAAGGGTATTTCGACGTCGATGCCGAAGGCCGCATCGTGGTCTCGCCGCAGGGCGCCGGCGGGCCGGCGATCCCGCTGCCCGACGCGGTCGACGCCGCGCTCGCCGGCGGCGCGCAATTGCCGCTGCTGGTGCGCTTTCCCGACATCCTCGGCGACCGCCTGCGCGCGCTGCAGGCGGCGTTCGCCCAGGCCCAGGCCGAATGGGACTACCCGGGCGGCTACACCGCGGTCTATCCGATCAAGGTCAACCAGCACCGCGGCGTCGCCGGCACGCTGGCCTCGCACCATGGCGAGGGCTTCGGCCTGGAGGCCGGCAGCAAGCCCGAGCTGATGGCGGTGCTGGCGCTGTCGCGTCCGGGCGGGCTGGTGGTGTGCAACGGCTACAAGGACCGCGAGTACATCCGCCTCGCGCTGATCGGGCGCAAGCTCGGCCTGCAGACCTTCATCGTCGTCGAGAAGCCGTCCGAACTCGCACTGGTGATGGACGAGGCCAGAGCGCTGGGCGTCAAGCCGGGCCTGGGCGTGCGCATGCGGCTGGCGTCGCTGGGCGCCGGCAAGTGGCAGAACAGCGGCGGCGACAAGGCCAAGTTCGGACTCAATCCGCGCCAGCTGCTGGACCTGTGGAAGCAGCTGCGCGACGCCGGCATGGCCGACTGCCTGCAGCTGCTGCATTTCCACATGGGCTCGCAGATCTCCAACGTCCGCGACATCGCCAACGGCATGCGCGAGGCGACGCGCTATTTCGTCGAGCTGACCCGGCTCGGCGCGGTGATCAGCCACGTCGATGTCGGCGGCGGCCTCGGCGTCGACTACGAGGGCACGCGTTCGCGCAGCTACAACTCGGTCAACTACAGCGTGCGCCAGTACGCCGGCAGCATCGTCCAGCCGCTGGCCCAGGCCTGCGCCGAGAACGGCCTGACGCCGCCGCGCATCATCACCGAGTGCGGCCGCGCGATGACCGCGCACCACGCGGTGCTGGTGGCCAACGTGTCGGAGGTCGAACGCGCGCCCGAGGGCCGCGTGCCCGACGTACACGACGACGAGCCGGCCGTGGTCGCCAACCTGCGCGAGCTGCATGCCGAACTGTCGAAGCGTCCTGCGGTCGAGCTGTTCCACGAAGCCCAGCACCACCATGCGGAAGGCCTGACGCTGTACGCGCTGGGCCAGCTGGACCTGGTGCATCGCGCGCGCATCGACGACCTGTTCTACGCGATCGCGCACGCGGTGCGCGCGCGGCTGAGCTACGACGAGAAGAGCCACCGTCCGCTGCTCGACGAACTCAACGAGCGCCTGGTCGACAAGTACTTCGTCAACTTCAGCGTGTTCGAATCGATGCCCGACGTGTGGGCGATCGACCAGGTGTTCCCGATCGTGCCGATCGAGCGCCTCGACGAGCTGCCCGAACGGCGCGGCGTCATCGCCGACCTGACCTGCGATTCCGACGGCAAGATCGACATCTATGTCGAGAACGAGGACCTCGACAGCTCGCTGCCGCTGCACGCGCTGCGTGCCGGCGAGCAGTACCGCCTCGGTTTCTTCATGGTCGGCGCCTACCAGGAGATCCTCGGCGACATCCACAACCTGTTCGGCGACACCGACGCGATCGAGGTCAAGGTCCACGGCGACGGCTACGCGATCGCCCAGCAGCGCCGCGGCGACACCACCGACGTCATGCTCGACTACGTCGGCTACCGCCTCGACGAGCTGCGCGCCAGCTATGCCGCGCTGGTCGACCGCGCGGCGCTGCCCGCGGTCGAATCGCAACGGCTCAAGGATGCGCTGGAGGCGGGCCTGACCGGCTACACCTATCTCGACAGCACGCCCATCGACAGCGCGCCCGTGGATTGACCGGCGTTCCGCGCGGGCGCGTTCCGGGGTCGGCAGGGCGGGCCCCGGCGCGCCGGGGCCATCGCCGCAATGGCCGGCACCGTCAGGCGCAGGTGTGCTGCCGCGCATGCTGGTGGCGTGGCGTTCGATCGATGGCATGCAGTGGTCCGCGGGTGCCGGCAATTGCTGCCGTAAGCTCGCGGCCATGTCCTGCGCGCCACTACGGTGGCCGCGCCATGTCCATGGAGGTTCGTCATGCGCCCGTTCCGACCCGCTTTCCCTGCCACCGCCCTGCTGGCGGTCGCCCTCGCCGGCACGCTTGCGGGATGCACCGACCGCGAGACATCCACCTCCGCGCCGCAGGGCGATGCCGTCGCGTCCACGAGCCCGGATCCGGCCGCCGCGTCCGCGTCCGAAACCCATCCGGACGTGCATCGCTTCCGCATCGGCGACCTCGAGGCCGCGGTCCTGCGCGATGGCGACATCCGCGTGCCGAACGACGGGTCCACGATCGCCGTCGGCCAGCCGAAGGCCGATGTCGATGCATTGCTCGCCGCCGCCGGCCAGCCCACCGACATTCTGCAGTTGGGCGTGCAGGCGCTGCTGGTGCGCAGCGGCGACCGGGTGCTGCTGTTCGACACCGGCGCCGGCGATGCCGAGTTCGCCGATGCCGGCCGCCTGCCGCAGTCGCTGCGCGCGGCAGGCGTCGCGCCCGGCGAGGTCACCGACATCGTCATCAGCCACGCGCATCCCGACCACGTCGGGGGCCTCCTCGACGGCGACGGCCGGGCCGTGTTCGCGGATGCGACGGTGCATCTGTCGGCACCGGAATGGCAGGCGCTGCAGGCCGACGCCGCGCGCGCCGCGCTGGTCGCGGCGATCGCGCCCCGTGTCGATGCGTTCGCGCCCGGTGCCGAGGTGCTGCCCGGCGTCACCGCGGTGCCGGTCGAAGGCCACACGCCCGGGCACAGCGCCTACGAGATCGTCGCCGGTGGCGAACGCCTGCTCTACATCGGCGACAGCGCGCACCATCACGTGGTGTCGGTGCAGCGGCCCCACTGGACGATCCAGTTCGACGGCGACGCCCCGGTGGCCGAAGCCAGCCGCGAGGCGCTGCTGGCGCGTGCCGCCGACAGCGGCGTCACCGTGCAGTCGCCGCATTTCCCGTTCCCGGGGCTGGGCCGCATCGTGCGCCGCGACGACGGCTTCGCCTGGGTGCCACTGGAGTGAGAGGCTGAGCTTCGTTCGCCCGCCCGGCGCTTCTTGCCCCGGACGTGCGGCCACGGTCTTGCCACGGTATTCGGTCTACGCTCGGCCTCCACACAGGCGGGCGATCCACGCCCGCCTCCTCAGTCCTCGCGCGCGACCTGGAAACCTGCGAACGACTGGCTGACCGGCATCACCTCGATGCGGTTGACGTTGAGGTGCGGCGGCAGCGTCGCCAGCCACCACAGCGTGTCGGCGAGGTCGGCCGCAGTGATCGGGTGCGCGCCGGCGTAGAGCGTGTCGGACGCGGCGCGGTTGCCGCCGGTGCGCACCAGGGTGAACTCGGTCTCGGCCATGCCCGGCTCGATGCTGGTCACGCGCACGCCGGTGCCGTGCAGGTCCGAGCGCAGGCCCAGCGAGAACTGGCGGACGAAGGCCTTGGTGCCGCCGTAGACGTTGCCGCCCG
Organism: Proluteimonas luteida; assembly: GCF_021191695.1. Lineage (GTDB taxonomy): Bacteria > Pseudomonadota > Gammaproteobacteria > Xanthomonadales > Xanthomonadaceae > Luteimonas > Luteimonas luteida. Next base: position 1,359 of record NZ_JAIWPT010000013.1, on the reverse strand, counting down.
GATACGGATACGTCGCCGCGACCGAGCTGATGTTGAGGATCGCGCCACGGCGTTCGATCAACCGCGGCAGCAACGCGTGGGTCAGCGTGACCAGCGCGGTGACGTTGGTGTCGATCATCTGCCGCCATTGCGCCAGGTCCGCCTGCTGCGCCGGCGCGGTGCCCAGCGCGAGGCCGGCGTTGTTGACCAGCACGTCGATATCGGCGAATTCCGCCGGGATCGCATCGAGCGCGGCCTGCATCGCGTCGGCGTCGCGGATGTCGAACGCCGCCACGTGCAGGCGTTCGCTGCCGTGTGCGTCGACCAGCGCCTGCAGGCGCTCGGCGCGGCGGCCGGTGGTGACGACGCGCCAGCCGCCGCGCAGGAAACGTTCGACGGCGGCGGCGCCGAAACCCGAAGTGCCGCCGGTGATCAGGATGGTCTTGTCCATGCCGTGATTGTAGACCCGTACCCGGGGTCGGTTCGCGCGTGCCTTTTCCCTGGTCCATGCTTCGCGGCGTGGCGCGAGTTTCGTTCGACGGAAGCGATCCTCGTGCCCGGTCGTCGGGACGGGCGGGTGCGGCGATCATCGGCGAAGGCATCGCGCCGACGGCCGGCGTCGCATCAACGCATCGACGCGCCGGTCGATGCCGGCTTGCGGGGCGCCTTGCGCGACGCGGGTGGATCCCCGTCCGGCGCATCCGCCGCCGGACGGCGCCGGCGGCCGGTCGCGGCCTTGCCGGTGGTCCTGGAGCGCGTCGCCCGGTGCTTCTGCAGCATGTCCTCGGCCAGCACCACGTCCTCGGACAGGATGCCCGCCGCGCGTGCGATGGCGATGCGCGCGGCGGCCTTGTTCTCGTCGGGATTGGCCTGCAGCAGCTCGCGGATCGCGTCGCGGACCGCGGCCTGGGCGTTGTGCTTGAGTTTCAGGTCGCTGCCCTGCTGGAACAGCACCAGCAGCGCGTCGACGACGGGCTTGATCAGGGCGGCTTCGATGGCCATGGCGGGTCTCCGTTGGACCGCCAGTGTCCGGCCGGGGCATCGCGCCGGCTGCGACGGGAATGCGACCGGGGCCACGGAATGGAATGCGTGCGGGGACGGTGTCCCGCAGGCTGGCGGGAGCGCCGGGATTGGGCCCTTCTCCCTGTGGGAGAAGGTGGCCCGAGGGCCGGATGAGGGGGCGCTTTTCCGCGTTGCCCCCACCCCACCCACCACCTGTGTGGCAGGTGGTTCCCCCCTCTCCCAATTGCGTGTGTATGGCCCGGCCACATGGTGGACAGGTGTTCGGGGACATGGTGGACACATTCAAGCTGCAGCATCGAAGCCCAACAGGAGCAGGCGATGCCGTGGCAGGAGGTGTCGACGATGTCGTTACGGGAA
>NZ_JAIWPT010000012.1 GCF_021191695.1 Proluteimonas luteida | reverse complement strand
CACGACGCCGGCGCCGACGGTGCGGCCGCCCTCGCGGATCGCGAAGCGCAGGCCCTCGTCCATCGCCACCGGGTTGATCAGCGACACCACCATCTTCACGTTGTCGCCCGGCATCACCATCTCCACGCCTTCCGGCAGCTCCACCGCACCCGTGATGTCGGTCGTGCGGAAGTAGAACTGCGGACGGTAGCCCTTGAAGAACGGCGTGTGACGGCCACCCTCGTCCTTCGACAGCACGTACACCTCCGCCTCGAAGTCGGTGTGCGGCTTGATCGAACCCGGCTTGCACAGCACCTGGCCGCGCTCCACGTCGTCACGCTTGGTGCCGCGCAGCAGCAGGCCCGCGTTGTCGCCCGCCTGGCCCTGGTCCAGCAGCTTGCGGAACATCTCCACGCCCGTGACCGTGGTCTTCTGCGTCGGACGGATGCCCACGATCTCGATTTCGTCGCCGACCTTGATGATGCCGCGCTCGATGCGGCCCGTCACCACCGTGCCGCGACCCGAGATCGAGAACACGTCCTCGACCGGCATCAGGAACGGCTTGTCCACGTCACGCTCCGGCTCCGGAATGAACGTGTCCAGCGCTTCCACCAGCTTCAGGATCGACGGCACGCCGATCTCGCTCTGGTCGCCTTCCAGCGCCAGACGCGCCGAACCGTGGATGATCGGGGTGTCGTCGCCCGGGAACTCGTACTTGGTCAGCAGCTCGCGCACTTCCATCTCGACCAGCTCGAGCAGCTCCGCGTCATCGACCATGTCCGCCTTGTTCAGGAACACCACGATGTGCGGCACGCCCACCTGGCGCGACAGCAGGATGTGCTCGCGCGTCTGCGGCATCGGGCCGTCCGCGGCCGAACACACCAGGATCGCGCCGTCCATCTGCGCCGCACCCGTGATCATGTTCTTCACGTAGTCGGCGTGCCCCGGGCAGTCCACGTGCGCGTAGTGGCGCGTCGGGCTCTCGTATTCCACGTGCGCCGTCGAGATCGTGATCCCGCGCGCCTTCTCTTCCGGCGCCGCGTCGATCGACGAGTAGTCCTTGAACTCACCGCCGAAACGCTCCGCACCGATCTTCGTCAGCGCCGCCGTCAGCGTCGTCTTGCCGTGATCCACGTGACCAATCGTGCCCACGTTCACGTGGGGCTTGGTGCGCTCGAACTTACCCTTTGCCATTGTCTGAACTCCGTAATTCGTGATGTGTGATTCGTGATTGGTGAACGCCGGGATCCGTGCGCTTTCGGCGCACGGGTCCCGGATCACGAATCACTTCTTGGTAATGGTCTCGGCGATGTTGGCCGGGGCTTCCGCGTAGTGGTCGAACTCCATGGTGAAGGTCGCGCGGCCCTGCGACATCGAACGCAGCTGCGTGGCGTAGCCGAACATCTCGCCGAGCGGGATCATCGCGTTGATGACCTTGCCCGACGGGCTGTCGTCCTGGCCCTGCAGGATGCCGCGGCGACGGCTGACGTCGCCCATCACGTCGCCGAGGTATTCCTCGGGGGTGACGACCTCGACCTTCATGATCGGCTCGAGCAGCACCGGCGAGGCCTTGTTGAAGCCTTCCTTGAAGCCCATCGAGCCGGCGATCTTGAACGCCATTTCCGACGAGTCGACCTCGTGGTACGAACCGTCGACCAGCTTGACCTTGACGTCGACGATCGGATAGCCGGCCATGATGCCGTTGGCCAGCACTTCCTGGATGCCCTTGTCGACCGCCGGGATGTATTCCTTCGGCACGACGCCGCCGACGATCGCGTTCTCGAACTCGTAGCCGGTGCCCGGCTCCTGCGGCGAGATCTCCAGCCACACGTGGCCGAACTGGCCCTTGCCGCCCGACTGGCGCACGAACTTGCCTTCCGACTTGACCGCCTTGCGGATGGTCTCGCGGTAGGCGACCTGCGGCTTGCCGACGTTGGCTTCGACGTTGAACTCGCGCTTCATGCGGTCGACGAGGATGTCCAGGTGCAGCTCGCCCATGCCGGCGATGATGGTCTGGCCGGATTCCTCGTCGGTGCGCACGCGGAAGGACGGATCCTCCTGCGCCAGGCGACCCAGGGCGATGCCCATCTTCTCCTGGTCCGACTTGGTCTTGGGCTCGACCGCCATCGAGATGACGGGCTCCGGGAACGTCATGCGCTCGAGGGTGATGATGTGGTCCTGCGCGCACAGCGTATCGCCGGTGGTCACGTCCTTCAGGCCCACGGCCGCGGCGATGTCGCCGGCGCGGACTTCCTTGATCTCCTCGCGGTTGTTGGAGTGCATCTGCAGGATGCGGCCCACGCGCTCCTTCTTCGACTTGACCGGGTTGTAGACCTGGTCGCCGGAGTTGAGCACGCCCGAGTAGACGCGGAAGAACGTCAGCGAGCCGACGAACGGATCGGTCATGATCTTGAACGCGAGCGCCGAGAACGGCGCCTTGTCGTCGGCGGTCCGGGTGTCTTCCTTCTCGTCGTCGTCGACGCCCTGCACCGGCGGACGGTCGGCCGGCGACGGCAGCAGCTGGATCACGCCGTCGAGCATGGCCTGCACGCCCTTGTTCTTGAACGCGGTACCGCAGAACACCGGCACGATCTCGACCTTCAGGGTGCGCTCGCGCAGGCCCGCGATGATCTCGTCCTCGGACAGCTCGCCCTCGTTGAGGTACTTGTCCATCAGCTCTTCGGTCGCCTCGGCGGCGGCCTCGACCATGAAGCTGCGCGCTTCGGCCGCGACGTCGGCGAGCTCGGCCGGGATCTCGCGGTATTCGAACACCGTGCCCTGCGAGGCGGTATCCCAGTGGATCGCCTTCATCTTGAGCAGGTCGACCACGCCCTCGAAACCGTCCTCGGCGCCGATCGGCACCTGCATCGGCACGGCATAGGCGCCGAGGCGCGACTTCAGCTGTTCGACTACCTTGTTGAAGTTGGCGCCGGTGCGGTCCATCTTGTTGACGAACGCAAGACGCGGCACCTGGTACTTGTTGGCCTGGCGCCACACGGTTTCGGACTGCGGCTGCACGCCGCCGACCGCGCACAGCACGAACACCGCGCCGTCGAGCACGCGCAGCGAACGCTCGACCTCGATCGTGAAGTCGACGTGGCCGGGGGTGTCGATGATGTTGAAGCGGTGCTCGGGCAGCGACTTGTCCATGCCCTTCCAGAACGCCGTGGTGGCCGCCGAGGTGATGGTGATGCCGCGCTCCTGCTCCTGCTCCATCCAGTCCATGGTGGCGGCGCCGTCGTGCACTTCACCGATCTTGTGGCTGACGCCGGTGTAGAACAGGATGCGCTCGGAGGTCGTGGTCTTGCCGGCATCGATGTGGGCCATGATGCCGAAATTGCGGTAGCGTTCGATGGGAGTCGTGCGAGCCACGTCAGTCTCTCGTTTGAATTGGGGAGGTTGCCTGTGAACCGGCGACCTTCGCGATGGAATCGCTTGAATGGACGAATGCCGCCTTGCGGCGGCGTTCGAGTCCTGCGTGCGGCGCGGAGGCCGCCAGGGACACCTGGATGGTGCCGGCAGGCCCCGGAATCAACCGGGGCCCGCGGATCCGCTTACCAGCGGTAGTGCGCGAACGCCTTGTTCGCTTCCGCCATGCGGTGGGTTTCTTCGCGCTTCTTGATCGCGCCGCCACGGTTCTCGGACGCGTCGATCAGTTCGGCCGCCAGCTTGCGCGGCATGCTGTTCTCGCCGCGCTTGCGCGCCGACTCGATCAGCCAGCGCATCGCCAGCGCCATGCGGCGCGACTGGCGCACTTCGACCGGCACCTGGTAGGTGGCGCCGCCGACACGACGCGACTTGACCTCGACGGACGGCGAGATGTTGCCCAGCGCCTTCTCGACCAGCTCCAGCGGATCGCCGTTCTTCTCGCCGATGACGTCCATGGCGCCGTAGACGATCTTCTCGGCGACGGACTTCTTGCCGCTCTTCATGACCATGTTGATGAAGCGCGCGATGGTCTCGCTGCTGTGCTTGGGATCGGGCAGCACCGAACGCTGCGGGGTGTTTCCTTTACGCGACATTGTCTATTCCTCAGCCCTTCGGACGCTTGGCGCCGTACTTCGAACGTGCCTGCTTGCGCTTCGCGACGCCGGCGGCGTCGAGCGAACCACGGACGGTGTGGTAACGCACACCCGGCAGGTCCTTGACGCGGCCGCCGCGGATCAGGACCACGGAGTGCTCCTGCAGGTTGTGGCCCTCGCCGCCGATGTACGAGATGACCTCGTAGCCGTTGGTCAGGCGCACCTTGGCGACCTTGCGAAGCGCCGAGTTCGGCTTCTTCGGGGTCGTGGTGTACACGCGCGTGCACACGCCGCGACGCTGCGGGCAGTTGGCCAGCGCGGGCGACGTGCTCTTGTAGGTTTCGGGGCTGCGCGGCTTCCGCACCAGCTGGTTGATCGTTGCCATCAGTCTCGGGTTCTGTGGTTTCGGGCCGTGGCCCGGTGAAAACGAAGGCAGACGGAAAACCCGTCTGCCAGACGAATAAGTATAGCCCGCGCCGACGGAGTGCGTCAACGCGAGCTGATACCGCCGCCGGCCGGCCATGCGTGGCCCGGCCCGACATGAAGCTTCCCGTCCGTCCTGGACCGAATACGAGCCGCGTCCTGCGCCTCATTTCGGAGTCTGGGCGGCCCCGCAGGGCCGCCATGAATCGCCTATCTTAACGCGCGTCGTCGCCGTTGTCAGCTACCGGCGTGTCCTCGAGCATGACCTGCTCGGGCAGCGCCGCGGCCGGCGCCGCGTCCGCGGCCAGCGGCGAGCTGCCCGACAGCGCATCCATCTCGGAGTCGGTCAGGCCCGACGCCGCGCGGCGGCGCTGGGTGTGGTACGCCAGTCCGGTACCGGCCGGGATCAGGCGGCCGACGATGACGTTCTCCTTGAGGCCGCGCAGGTTGTCGCGGGTGCCGCGGACGGCCGCCTCGGTCAACACACGGGTGGTCTCCTGGAACGAGGCCGCGGAGATGAACGACTCGGTCGCCAGCGAGGCCTTGGTGATGCCCAGCAGGACCGGGTCGAACTTCGCCGGCAGCTCGCCCTTGGCCTCGAGCTTGACGTTGTCCTCGATGACGCGCTGGCGCTCGGCCTGCTCGCCGTTGAGGAAGCGGCTGTCGCCCTGGTCGGTGATCTCGACCTTGCGCAGCATCTGGCGGACGATCACCTCGATGTGCTTGTCGTTGATCTTCACGCCCTGCAGGCGATAGACGTCCTGGATTTCCTTGGTCAGGTACGAGGCCAGCTCCTCGACGCCCTTCAGGCGCAGGATGTCCTGCGGGCTCGGCTCGCCGTCGACGACGGTCTCGCCCTTCTCGACGTGCTCGCCCTCGAACACGATGATCTGGCGGTACTTCGGGATCAGCTCTTCATGATCCTCGCCGTCCGCGCCCTTGATGATCAGGCGCTGCTTGCCCTTGGTGTCCTTGCCGAAGCTGACGATGCCCGAACGCTCGGCCAGGATCGCGGGATCCTTGGGCTTGCGCGCCTCGAACAGGTCGGCCACGCGCGGCAGACCGCCGGTGATGTCGCGGGTCTTGGACGCTTCCTGCGGCACCTTGGTCACCACGTCGCCCACGCCGACGGCGTCGCCGTCCTGCAGGTTGACGATCGAGCGCGGCGGCAGCAGGTACTGCGCCGGCAGGTCGGTGCCCGGAATGTTGAGGTCGTTGCCGGCCTTGTCGACGATGCGCACGATCGGACGCAGGTCCTTGCCCTGCGAGCCGCGACGCTTGGGATCGGTGATCTCGCGCGAGGCCAGGCCGGTCAGCTCGTCGGTCTTCTCGATGACGGTGATGCCGTCGACGAAGTCGACAAAGCGGATGAAGCCCGCCACTTCCGAGACGATCGGGTGGTTGTGCGGATCCCAGTTCGCGACCGTCTGCCCGGCCTTGACCGCATCGCCGTCGTTGACGGTGATGGTGGCGCCGTAGGGCAGCTTGTAGCGCTCGCGCTCGCGGCCGTGGCCGTCGAGCACCGACAGTTCGCCCGAACGCGACACCGCGACCAGACTGCCGCTGGCGTGGGTGACGAACTTGAGGTTGTTGAACTTCACCGAGCCGGTGGTCTTGATCGTCACGTTGTCGATGGCGGCCGCACGCGACGCCGCGCCACCGATGTGGAACGTACGCATGGTCAGCTGCGTGCCCGGCTCGCCGATCGACTGCGCAGCGACGACGCCGACGGCCTCGCCCTGGTTGACCAGGTGGCCGCGGCCGAGATCACGGCCGTAGCAGTGTGCGCAGACGCCGAAGGCGCTTTCGCAGGAGATCGTCGAACGCACCTTGATCGACTGGACGCCGGCTTCCTCGAGCTTCTGCACCCACTGCTCGTCGAGCAGGGTGTTGCGGGTGACCACCGGATCCTCGTCGTCGCCCGGCAGGAACACGTCCTCGGCCACGACACGACCCAGCACGCGGTCCTTCAGCGGCTCGACCACGTCGCCGCCTTCGACGATCGGGGTCATGGTCAGGCCGTCGAGCGTGCCGCAGTCGACCTCGGTGATGACCACGTCCTGGGCCACGTCGACCAGGCGGCGGGTCAGGTAACCGGAGTTCGCGGTCTTGAGCGCGGTGTCGGCCAGGCCCTTGCGGGCGCCGTGGGTGGAGTTGAAGTACTCCTGCACGTTCAGGCCTTCGCGGAAGTTCGCGATGATCGGCGTCTCGATGATCGAGCCGTCCGGCTTGGCCATCAGGCCGCGCATGCCGGCCAGCTGGCGGATCTGCGCCTGCGAACCACGCGCGCCGGAGTCGGCCATGATGTACAGCGAGTTCATCGACTTCTGGTCGATGGTCTCGCCCTTGGCGTTGACCACCTTCTCGGTGCCAATGGTGTCCATCATCGCCTTGGCGATGCGCTCGTTGGTACGCGACCAGATGTCGACGACCTTGTTGTAGCGCTCGCCGGCGGTGACCAGGCCCGACTGGTACTGCTGCTGGATCTCCAGCACCTCGGTCTCGGCCTCGGCCAGGATGCCCTTCTTCTCGGTCGGGATGGTCATGTCGTTGATGCCGATCGACACGCCCGCGCGGGTCGCGTTGCCGAAGCCGGTGTACATCAGCTTGTCGGCGAACACGACCGTGTCCTTCAGGCCCAGACGGCGGTAGCAGGCGTTGATCAGGCGGCTGATGTTCTTCTTGTTCAGCTCGACGTTGGCCAGCTCGAACGGCAGGCCCTCGGGCATGATCTCGACCAGCAGCGCGCGACCCACGGTCGTCTCGACGATCGAGGTCACCTTCTCGCGCGAGCCGTCCTCGCCGATCACGGTCTGGATGATGCGGACCTTGATCTTGGCGTGCAGGCCGGCGGCCTTGTTGTCGTAGGCCCGGCGCACTTCGGCGATGTTGGCGAACACCATGCCCTCGCCCGGGATGTTCTCCAGCGCGCGGGTCATGTAGTACAGGCCGAGCACGACGTCCTGCGACGGCACGATGATCGGCTCGCCGTTGGCCGGCGACAGGATGTTGTTCGACGCCATCATCAGCGCGCGCGCTTCCAGCTGGGCTTCCAGCGACAGCGGCACGTGCACGGCCATCTGGTCGCCGTCGAAGTCGGCGTTGAACGCGGTGCAGACCAGCGGGTGCAGCTGGATCGCCTTGCCCTCGATCAGTACCGGCTCGAACGCCTGGATGCCGAGGCGGTGCAGCGTCGGCGCGCGGTTGAGCATGACCGGGTGCTCGCGGATCACCTCTTCGAGGATGTCCCAGACCTCGGCCTCTTCACGCTCGACCAGCTTCTTGGCGGCCTTGATCGTCGTGGCCAGGCCATGGCGCTGCAGCTTGGCGAAGATGAAGGGCTTGAACAGCTCCAGCGCCATCTTCTTCGGCAGGCCGCATTCGTGCAGGCGCAGGGTCGGGCCGACCACGATGACCGAACGGCCCGAGTAGTCGACGCGTTTGCCGAGCAGGTTCTGGCGGAACCGGCCCTGCTTGCCCTTGATCATGTCGGCCAGCGACTTGAGCGGACGCTTGTTGGTGCCGGTGATCGCACGGCCACGACGGCCGTTGTCCATCAGCGCATCGACCGACTCCTGCAGCATGCGCTTCTCGTTGCGCACGATGATGTCGGGCGCGTTGAGCTCGAGCAGGCGGCGCAGGCGGTTGTTGCGGTTGATGACGCGGCGGTACAGGTCGTTGAGGTCCGACGTCGCGAAGCGGCCGCCATCGAGCGGCACCAGCGGACGCAGGTCCGGCGGCAGCACCGGCAGCACGGTCATGATCATCCACTCGGGGCGGTTGCCCGAGTCGATGAAGGCCTCGACCAGCTTGATGCGCTTGGTCAGGCGCTTGAGCTTGGTCTCCGAACCGGTCGCGGCGATCTCTTCCTTCAGGCGCGCCATCTCGGCCTGCAGGTCGATCGTGCGCAGCAGGTCGAATACCGCCTCGGCGCCCATCGCGGCGTCGAAGTCGTCGCCATGCTCCTGGCGCATCTGCAGGAACTGCTCCTCGTTGAGCAGCTGGCCGCGCTCCATCGGGGTCAGGCCCGGCTCGGTGACGACGAACGCCTCGAAATACAGGATGCGCTCGATGTCGCGCAGGGTCATGTCCAGCATCAGGCCGATGCGCGAGGGCAGCGACTTGAGGAACCAGATGTGGGCGACCGGCGAGGCCAGGTCGATATGGCCCATGCGCTCGCGGCGCACCTTGGCCAGGGTCACTTCGGTGCCGCATTTCTCGCAGACCACGCCGCGGTGCTTCATGCGCTTGTACTTGCCGCACAGGCACTCGTAGTCCTTGGTCGGGCCGAAGATCGCGGCGCAGAACAGGCCGTCGCGCTCGGGCTTGAAGGTGCGGTAGTTGATGGTTTCCGGCTTCTTGACTTCGCCGAACGACCAGGAACGGATCAGGTCCGGCGAGGCGAGCGCGATCTTGATCGCGTCGAAGTCCGGGATCTGGCGCTGCTGGTTGAAGAGGTTGAGCAGGTCTTTCATTTGGTATCTCCGAGAGGCCGGAGGCCGGAGGCCGGGGCCAGGGATAAGGGACGGAACGGGGTCAGGGGGCGGAGACCGGGGACCAGGGAAAGCGCGCTTCGCTGCTTCTCCCTGGCCTCTGGCCCCTGGCCTCCGGCCTCAGTGTTCCTCCAGCTCCATGTTGATCGCCAAGGAACGAATCTCCTTGACCAGCACGTTGAACGATTCCGGCATGCCGGCGACCATTTCGTGTTCGCCGTCGACGATGTTCTTGTACATCTGGTTGCGGCCCTGCACGTCGTCGGACTTCACCGTCAGCATCTCCTGCAGGGTGTAGGCCGCGCCGTAGGCTTCCAGCGCCCAGACTTCCATCTCGCCGAAGCGCTGGCCGCCGAACTGCGCCTTGCCGCCCAGCGGCTGCTGGGTGACGAGCGAGTACGGACCGGTGGAGCGCGCGTGCATCTTGTCGTCGACCAGGTGGTTGAGCTTGAGCATGTGCATGTAGCCCACGGTCACCTCGCGCTCGAACGCCTCGCCGGTACGGCCGTCGAACAGGCGCGTCTGGCCGCTGGTCGGCAGGTCCGCCAGCTCCAGCATCGCCTTGATCTCGGACTCCGCCGCGCCGTCGAACACCGGGGTGGCCATCGGCACGCCGTCGGTCAGGTTCTTCGCCAGGGTCAGCAGCTCCTCGTCGGTGAACTGCTTGAGGTCGACGCGCTGGCTGGTGAGGTCGTTGTCGCTGTTGTAGATCTGGTCGAGGAACTTGCGCAGATCGGCGATCTTGGCCTGCGCGTCGAGCATCCGCTGGATCTTCTCGCCGAGCCCCTTGGCCGCCAGGCCCAGGTGCACTTCGAGGATCTGGCCGATGTTCATGCGGCTCGGCACGCCCAGCGGGTTGAGCACGATGTCGACGGTGTTGCCGTTGGTCATGTACGGCATGTCCTGCACCGGCACGATGGTCGACACGACACCCTTGTTGCCGTGGCGGCCGGCCATCTTGTCGCCCGGCTGGATGCGGCGCTTCACGGCCAGGTAGACCTTGACCATCTTCAGCACGCCCGGCGCGAGGTCGTCGCCCTGGGTGATCTTGCCGCGCTTGTCGGCGAAGCGCTTCTCGAACTCCTTCTGGTGCGCGTCGATCTGCTTCTGCGCGCGCTCGATCGCGTCGGCCGCGTCCTCGTCCTTCATGCGGATCTGGAACCAGTCGGACTTCTTCAGCCCGTCGAGCACCAGCGAGCTGACCGTGTCGCCCTTCTTCAGGCCGGGGCCGCCGTTGGCGACCTTGCCCTGGATCTGCGAGCGCAGGCGCGCGTAGATCGCCGACTCGAGGATCCGGAACTGGTCGTCGAAGTCCTTCTTGACGCGCTTGATCTCGGATTCCTCGATCTGCTTGGCGCGCTTGTCCTTCTCGATGCCGTCGCGGGTGAAGACCTGCACGTCGATGACGGTGCCGTCCATGCCCGGCGGCACGCGCAGCGAGCTGTCCTTCACGTCGGACGCCTTCTCGCCGAAGATCGCGCGCAGCAGCTTCTCCTCGGGGGTCAGCTGGCTTTCGCCCTTGGGCGTGACCTTGCCGACCAGGATGTCGCCGGCGCGCACTTCGGCGCCGATGTACACCACGCCGGACTCGTCGAGACGGTTGAGCGCGTTCTCCGACACGTTCGGGATGTCGGCGGAGATCTCCTCCGGTCCCAGCTTGGTGTCGCGGGCGACCGCGGTCAGCTCCTCGATGTGGATCGTCGTGTAGCGGTCTTCCTTGACGACGCGCTCCGACAGCAGGATCGAGTCCTCGAAGTTGTAGCCGTTCCACGGCATGAACGCGACCAGCATGTTCTGGCCCAGCGCCAGCTCGCCGATGTCGGTCGAGGGACCGTCGGCCAGCACGTCGCCGCGCGCCACCACGTCGCCCACGTTGACCAGCGGACGCTGGTTGATGCAGGTGTTCTGGTTGGAACGGGTGTACTTGATCAGGTTGTAGATGTCGACGCCGGCATCGGTCTCGCCGGAGATCTCCTCCTCGTTGACCTTGACCACGACGCGGCCGGCGTCGATCTGCTCGATCACGCCGCCACGGCGGGCGTTGACGGTCACGCCCGAGTCGCGCGCCACGGCACGCTCGATGCCGGTGCCGACCAGCGGCTTCTGCGCACGCAGCGTCGGCACGGCCTGGCGCTGCATGTTGGCGCCCATCAGCGCGCGGTTGGCGTCGTCGTGCTCCAGGAACGGCACCAGCGCCGCGGCGACCGACACGGTCTGCATCGGCGAGACGTCCATGAAGTGGATCTCGGCCGGCGGCTTGAGCAGCGACTCGCCTTGGTAGCGGCAGTCGACGAACTGCTGGGTCATCACCCCGTTCGCGTCCTGCACGGCATTGGCCTGGGCGATGACGTAGTCGTTCTCCTCGATCGCCGACAGGTACTCGATCTCGTCGGTGACGCGGCTGTCCACGACCTTGCGGTACGGCGTCTCGAGGAAGCCGTACTTGTTGGTGCGGGCGAACACCGCCAGCGAGTTGATCAGGCCGATGTTCGGGCCTTCCGGCGTCTCGATGGTGCAGACGCGGCCGTAGTGGGTCGGGTGCACGTCGCGCACCTCGAAGCCGGCACGCTCGCGGGTCAGGCCGCCCGGCCCGAGCGCCGACACGCGACGCTTGTGGGTGACTTCCGACAGCGGGTTGTTCTGGTCCATGAACTGCGACAGCTGCGAGGAACCGAAGAATTCCTTGACCGCGGCCGCGACCGGCTTGGCGTTGATCAGCTCCTGCGGGGTCAGGCCATCGGCCTCGGCCATCGTCAGGCGCTCGCGCACGGCGCGCTCGACGCGGACCAGGCCCACGCGGAACACGTTCTCGGCCATCTCGCCGACCGAACGCACGCGGCGGTTGCCCAGGTGGTCGATGTCATCGACCACGCCGCGGCCGTTGCGGATCTCGGTCAGCACCTTGATCACGTCGAGGATGTCCGAGCTGTCGCCGAACTCGGCGCGCAGGCGCGCGGACTCCTCGTCCTTGCGCTCGGCGAAGTAGCGTGCGTCGTAGAGCACCGACGCGCCGGTGACTTCGCGGCGGCCGATGCGGCGGTTGAACTTCATGCGGCCGACGGCGGAGATGTCGTAGCGCTCGAAGGTGAAGAACAGGTTGTGGAACAGGTTCTGCGCGGCGTCCTTGGTCGGCGGCTCGCCGGGACGCATCATGCGGTAGATCTCGACCAGCGCGTCGAGCTGGGTCTTGGTGCTGTCGATGCGCAGGGTGTTGGACAGGTACGGACCGCGGTCGAGGTCGTTGACCCAGATCGTGCCGATGGTCTCGATGCCGGCCTTGCGCAGCGCCTCGAGGGTCTCCAGGGTGACCTCGTCGTTGGCCAGCGCGACCAGCTCGCCGGTGCTCGGGTCGATGACGTCGTGCGAGAGGATCTGGCTGACGAGGTAGTCGTCCGGCACCGCCAGCGCGGCGATGCCCGAGGCTTCGAGCTGCTTGACGTGGCGCGCGGTGATGCGCTTGCCCGCCTCGACGATGACCTTGTCGCCGTCGACCAGGTCGAAGTTCAGGGTCTCGCCGCGCAGGCGCTCGGAAACCAGCTCCAGCTGCACGCCCTCGCCTTCCGGCAGGATGTGGAAGGTGTTGATCTCGAAGAACTCGTTGAGCATCTCCTCGTTGCTGTAGCCGAGCGCGCGCAGCAGTACCGAGACCGGCAGCTTGCGGCGGCGGTCGATACGCGTGAACAGCGCGTCCTTCGGGTCGAACTCGAAGTCCAGCCAGGAGCCGCGGTAGGGGATGATGCGCGCCGAGTACAGCAGCTTGCCCGAGCTGTGGGTCTTGCCGCGGTCATGGTCGAAGAACACGCCGGGGCTGCGGTGCAGCTGCGAGACGATGACCCGCTCGGTGCCGTTGATGATGAAGGTGCCGTTGTCGGTCATGAGCGGGATCTCGCCCATGTAGACCTCCTGCTCCTTCACGTACTTGATCGCCTTGCTCGACGATTCGCGGTCGTAGATCACCAGGCGCACGGTCACGCGCAGCGGGGCGCCGTAGCTGAGGCCGCGGTTGCGGCACTCGCGCTCGTCGAACACCGGCTCGCCCAGCTTGTAGCCGACGTACTCCAGCGCGGCGTAGCCGTTGTAGCTGACGATCGGGAACACCGACTTCAGCGCGGCGTGCAGGCCACGGTCCTCGCGCTTGGCGGGGTCGCGGTCGGCCTGCAGGAACTCGCGGTAGGAATCGACCTGGATGGCCAGCAGGAACGGCACCTCGAGAATCTGCCGGCTCTTGCCGAAGTTCTTGCGGATGCGCTTCTTCTCGGTGAACGAGTAGTTCGACTGGTGGGACGTCGTCATGGGGATACGCCTCGGGAATATCGGTGGACCGGCCTGCGGTCCGGGAACATGGAGCTGCCACTGGGTAGTCGCTGGTATTGCCGGCACCAGCACGCCTTCTCCCGCTACTACCCACTGACAACTGCGTCAGTTGTCTGCGGTCGATCCAATTTTCAGGAACGACCAAGGGCCGGGAGCTTTCGCCCCCGGCCCCGGTGCATCGCAAGCATGTGCTGCGATGCCAAGGTGTTGCTTACTTGAGCTCGGCCTGGGCGCCAGCGGCTTCCAGATCCTTCTTGAGCTTCTCGGCTTCTTCCTTCGAAACGCCTTCCTTGACGTCCTTCGGCGCGCCTTCGACCAGGTCCTTGGCTTCCTTCAGGCCCAGGCCGGTGATCGCACGAACGACCTTGATGACCTCGACCTTCTTCTCGCCGGCGGCCTTCAGGACGACGGTGAACTCGGTCTGCTCTTCGGCAGCGGCGGCCGGACCGGCGGCCGGACCGGCAGCGACGGCGACCGGGGCGGCGGCGGAGACGCCGAACTTCTCTTCAAACGCCTTGACCAGCTCCATCACTTCGACGAGCGACTTGCTGCCAATGGCTTCCAGGATTTCTTCGTTGGAAAGGGACATTGCGATTACCTCGATTGACTGTTTTTGGAAACGACTTGTCTGTCTGGATGCGTACCGAATGCGGCACCCATCAGGGATCTCAGGCGGCCTTGGCCTGACCCACCGCGTTGATCACGCGGGCGGTCGAGGCGGCGGGCTCGGCAAGAACGCGGGCCAGCATGGTGGCCGGTTCGGCCATCAGGCGGACCAGCATCGCCAGTGCCTGTTCGCGGGTCGGCAGCGAAGCCAGGACATCCACATGGGTGCCCGGATACTTCTGCCCGCCCACGGAAACCAGGCGCGGCTTCAGCTTGTCTGCGGTCTTTGCGAAATCCTTGATGAGGCGGCCGGCGGCGCCCGGGTCTTCCTTCGAGAAGGCATACAGCAGCGGACCGGTCAGTTCGTCGGCGACGACGGCGTAATCGGTGTTTTCCACTGCACGCGACACCAGGGTGTTCTTCGCTACCTTCAGGTAGACCCCGTTCTCGCGCGCCTTCTTGCGCAGGTCGGTCAGCTGGCTGACCGTAAGACCCAGATACTCCGCGGCGACCAGCGAGTGCGCCGATGCGGCGACCTCGGCCAGTTCGGCAACGACTTCCTTCTTCTGGTTCAGATTAAGAGCCATTGCACTTCCTCTCTTGCTTCAATTCCGTCCCGATGCGTCCGCACCGGGCCGGGCCATGAACGGCACCGTTCCATCGATGCCGGGAACGCCCTGCGGCGTTCCGGGTGGCGGCCGTTTCCAGATTCGTTCAACCTGAATGACTGGAGGGTCGGCAACCATCTACGCAGGCCCTTCGATGCGGACATCTGGGGATTAAGCGGCCGGAGCCGGCGGTGACGGCGATTCCCTGCCATACCGAGCATTCCCTGCCCGTCGTCACTGCCACCCCGACCGCGCCTGCGGTCTTTGACGGCGCCGCGCAGGACATGGAAGTCCGTTGCGATGCCCTCAAAATCCGCCCCGCCCCCTGCGGGACGAAGCGGCTTTACTGCGATTGCGTGGATTACTTGCCGTAGCTCAGCGTCGACGCGTCGACGGTCACGCCCGGGCCCATCGTCGAGCTCAGCGAGACCTTCTGCACGTACTGGCCCTTGGCCGTCGCCGGCTTGGCCTTGACCAGGTCCGCCAGCAGCGCCTGCAGGTTCTCCTTCAGGCGGTCGGCCTCGAAGTCGGCCTTGCCGATCGTGCAATGGATGATGCCGGCCTTGTCGGTGCGGTAACGGACCTGGCCGCCCTTGGCGTTCTTCACCGCCTCGCCCGGGTTCGGGGAGACCGTGCCGACCTTCGGGTTGGGCATCAGGCCGCGCGGGCCCAGCACGGTGCCGAGCTTGCCGACGACGCGCATCGCGTCCGGCGTGGCGATCACGACGTCGTAGTTGATGTCGCCGCCCTGCATCTTCTCGGCCAGATCGTCCATGCCGACGACGTCGGCACCGGCGGCCAGGGCCTCGTCGGCCTTGGCGCCGGCGGGAGCGAACACCGCGACGCGCACGCTCTTGCCGGTACCGGCCGGCAGTACGGTCGAACCGCGCACCTGCTGGTCGGACTTGCGCGCATCGACGCCCAGACGCACGGCGACGTCCACGGCCTCGGCGAACTTGGCGCTGCTGTTGTCCTTGACGATCTTCAGGGCTTCATCGATGCCGTAGCTCTTGCCCGGCTGCACGGCGGCCTGGATGTTCTTCTGTCGCTTGGTCAGTGCCATGGTCTCAGCCCTCCACCGTCAGGCCCATCGAACGGGCGGAGCCCGCGATGGTGCGCACTGCTGCATCCAGATCCGCTGCGGTCAGATCCGGTTCCTTCGCCTTGGCGATCTCCTCGAGCTGGGCACGGGTCACCTTGCCCACCTTCTCGGTGTTCGGGCGCTTGGAGCCCGACTGGATGCCCACGGCCTTCTTCAGCAGGATGGTCGCCGGCGGCGTCTTGGTGATGAAGGTGAACGTACGGTCCGAGTAGGCCGTGATCACGGTCGGGATCGGCAGACCCGGCTCGAGCTTCTGCGTGGCGGCATTGAAGGCCTTGCAGAACTCCATGATGTTCAGGCCGCGCTGGCCCAGCGCAGGACCGACCGGCGGCGAGGGGTTGGCCTGGCCGGCCTTGACCTGCAGCTTGATGTAACCGATGACTTTCTTTGCCATTTCATGCTCTCCGGGTGCAAACGCCTGTTTGGCAGGCTCCCCATCGCGCCGGGAACGTAGTGACCAAGGACACAACGCGTCCCGACATCGCGTTGTGCCGTCGTGCGAAAGGCCGCCAGGGCGGCGGCCAATGCAGTTGCCCGGCTCGACCGGACAGGGAGCCGTGCACTATAGCAGGTTTTCGGGGCGGCGGCACGCCGGTGCCGGATGCCCGGTCAGGCCTTTTCGACCTGCCCGAACTCCAGCTCGACCGGGGTCGAACGGCCGAAGATCAGCACCGCGACGCGCAGGCGGCTCTTCTCGTAGTTGACTTCCTCGACCACGCCGTTGAAGTCGTTGAACGGGCCGTCGATGACGCGGACCATCTGCCCGGCCTCGAACAGCACCTTCGGCCGCGGCTTCTCGACACCTTCCTGAACGCGGTCCAGGATCGCGGCCGCCTCCTCGTCGCGGATCGGCAGCGGGCTGGCCGCGGTACCGCCGATGAAGCCCATGACCTTCGGGGTTTCCTTGACCAGATGCCAGCTTTCGCTGTCCATCCGCGGAATGCCGCCCTCGTCGTGGGTCAGGATCTGCACCAGCACGTAGCCGGGGAAGAACTTGCGCTCGGAACGGCGCTTCTGGCCGGAGCGCATCTCCACCACTTCCTCGGTCGGCACCAGCACGTCGCCGAAGCGCTCCTCCATGCCGGCACGGACGATGCGGTCGCGCAGCGCCTGGGCCACCGACTTCTCGAAGCCGGAATAGGCATGTACCACGTACCAGCGCTTGACGCCTTCGGTTTCCATCAGACTCGTTACTCCGTCACTGCCGCAGGATGAGGCGGATGACAAACTGGATGACCTTGTCGAAACCCGCCAGCAGCAGGCTGATGATGATCACCGCGATGATCACCACCCAGGTCAGACGGATCGCCTCCTGGCGCGTCGGCCAGACCACCTTGCGCATCTCGAAACGGGTTTCGGAGAAGAACTCCCGCGTCTTGTGGCCCTTGCTGGTGGTCAGGAACACGGCGGCCGCACCGACCACGCACAGGCCGACGATGATGCTGCGCACCGGCGTCGCCAGCTGCGCCTCGAACCAGTAGAAGGCGAACACGCCCACCACCACGAGCGCCACTGCGGCGGCGTACCTGGCGAGATCCGCCGACGACGCTGACTTCGACTGTTCCACTCTGCTGTTCAAGTCCCGGCGACTCATCGGATTGCGACTGCTCTGTTGGGACGCCCGGCCATGGCCCGGCGCTTGCGGAAGCATCCGCGGATTTGGCACGCCAGGAGGGACTCGAACCCCCAACCTGCGGTTTTGGAGACCGCTGCTCTGCCAATTGAGCTACTGGCGTAAGGATGGAACCGCGACACGAAACCGCGATGCCCTGAAACAGCGAAGGCGGATCCGGTTGACGGTCCGCCGTTCGCGCGCCCGGCGGCCGAAGCCGCCGGCATTACGGACTTACTTGATGATCTTGGACACGACGCCGGCGCCGACGGTGCGGCCGCCCTCGCGGATCGCGAAGCGCAGGCCCTCGTCCATCGCCACCGGGTTGATCAGCGACACCACCATCTTCACGTTGTCGCCCGGCATCACCATCTCCACGCCTTCCGGCAGCTCCACCGCACCCGTGATGTCGGTCGTGCGGAAGTAGAACTGCGGACGGTAGCCCTTGAAGAACGGCGTGTGACGGCCACCCTCGTCCTTCGACAGCACGTACACCTCCGCCTCGAAGTCGGTGTGCGGCTTGATCGAACCCGGCTTGCACAGCACCTGGCCGCGCTCCACGTCGTCACGCTTGGTGCCGCGCAGCAGCAGGCCCGCGTTGTCGCCCGCCTGGCCCTGGTCCAGCAGCTTGCGGAACATCTCCACGCCCGTGACCGTGGTCTTCTGCGTCGGACGGATGCCCACGATCTCGATTTCGTCGCCGACCTTGATGATGCCGCGCTCGATGCGGCCCGTCACCACCGTGCCGCGACCCGAGATCGAGAACACGTCCTCGACCGGCATCAGGAACGGCTTGTCCACGTCACGCTCCGGCTCCGGAATGAACGTGTCCAGCGCTTCCACCAGCTTCAGGATCGACGGCACGCCGATCTCGCTCTGGTCGCCTTCCAGCGCCAGACGCGCCGAACCGTGGATGATCGGGGTGTCGTCGCCCGGGAACTCGTACTTGGTCAGCAGCTCGCGCACTTCCATCTCGACCAGCTCGAGCAGCTCCGCGTCATCGACCATGTCCGCCTTGTTCAGGAACACCACGATGTGCGGCACGCCCACCTGGCGCGACAGCAGGATGTGCTCGCGCGTCTGCGGCATCGGGCCGTCCGCGGCCGAACACACCAGGATCGCGCCGTCCATCTGCGCCGCACCCGTGATCATGTTCTTCACGTAGTCGGCGTGCCCCGGGCAGTCCACGTGCGCGTAGTGGCGCGTCGGGCTCTCGTATTCCACGTGCGCCGTCGAGATCGTGATCCCGCGCGCCTTCTCTTCCGGCGCCGCGTCGATCGACGAGTAGTCCTTGAACTCACCGCCGAAACGCTCCGCACCGATCTTCGTCAGCGCCGCCGTCAGCGTCGTCTTGCCGTGATCCACGTGACCAATCGTGCCCACGTTCACGTGGGGCTTGGTGCGCTCGAACTTACCCTTTGCCATGGCTGCCTTGTCTCGATATCGGATGAAGTGGTGGTGCGCGCAGTGCCGCATGACGGCTGTGCCGCGAAGGTGGTGCTCACGAAAGGAATCGAACCTTCGACCTCCTCCTTACCAAGGAGGTGCTCTACCGACTGAGCTACGTGAGCAACGATGTGGATACCGCCGGGGAAATATCAATGGAGCGACATCAATGGAGCGGGAGACGGGGATCGAACCCGCACCATCAGCTTGGAAGGCTGAGGTTCTACCATTGAACTACTCCCGCACCGGGATCCTGCTACCGCTTGACAACTGCCGCACTTGAAACTGGAACCGCAATCCACCGGAAAGAACATGGTGGAGGGAGGTGGATGACTCGGCGCTTTCGCGCCTCGCCCTCCGGGCCGCGCCTCGCGGCGCGTTCAGCGAAGCTGCGCTTCGCTGTCGAACCAGCGGTGGTTCTCGCCCACCTCCGGTTCGCCTTTCTCACTACACCGCCGACCGAAACCGCACGACTTCTTGGAACATGGTGGAGGGAGGTGGATTCGAACCACCGAAGGCGTAAGCCAGCAGATTTACAGTCTGCCCCCGTTGGCCGCTTGGGTATCCCTCCGGCGCTTTCGTCTTGCCGGTGAAAACAGCCCGCGATTTTGAAGCCACCGCGAACCGCTGTCAACGCTCGATTGCATCCGGTCTGCGGCAGCCCGCATCGCGGGGGCGCATTCTCGCACAGTCCGGGGGCGTGCGGCACAACACCGGGGGATTCATCGCACGGGGACGGATGCGCCACCAGCCCGCACGCCGCCGGGCGAAGCCGCAACGCGCGCGTCATTCCCGGCCACCCACGCCGCAAACGGAAAGGCCCCGCGATCGCGGGGCCTGTCGTGGGGCGCCCGGCCGCGGGCGTCAGACGTTGAAGCGGAAATGCATCACGTCGCCATCCTTGACGATGTACTCCTTGCCTTCCAGCCGCCACTTGCCGGCTTCCTTGGCGCCGGCCTCGCCGTTGTAGCGGATGAAGTCGTCGTAACCGACGACCTCGGCGCGGATGAAGCCCTTCTCGAAATCGGTATGGATCACCGCCGCGGCCTGCGGCGCGGTGGCGCCGATCTTCACCGTCCACGCGCGCACTTCCTTGACGCCCGCGGTGAAGTAGGTCTGCAGATTCAGCAGGCCGTAGCCGGCGCGGATCACCCGGTTCAGGCCCGGCTCGTCGAGGCCGAGGTCGGTCAGGAACGCATCGCGGTCGGCGTCGTCGAGCTGCGACAGCTCCTCCTCGATCGCCGCCGACACCGGCACCACTTCGGCGCCCTCGGTCGCGGCGCGGGCGCGCACCGCGTCGAGATGCGGATTGTGGTCGAAACCGTCCTCGAGCACGTTGGCGATGTACAGCACCGGCTTTGCGGTCAGCAGGAACAGGTCGCGGATCGCCGCGCGGTCGTCGTCGGACAGCGCCAGCGACCGCACCGGCCGGCCGTCGGCCAGGCCCTTGTGCACCCGGCCCAGCACCTCGGCACGCGCCTTGGCGTCCTTGTCGCCGGTCTTGGCCGAACGCTCGGCGCGCTGCAGCGCCTTCTCCACCGATTCGAGGTCGGCCAGCGCCAGCTCGGTGTCGATGGTGTCGATGTCGGCGATCGGGTCGACCCGGTTGTTGACGTGGATGACGTCCGGGTTCTCGAAGCAGCGCACCACGTGGGTGATCGCGTCGACCTCGCGGATGTGCGACAGGAACTTGTTGCCCAGGCCCTCACCGCTGGCCGCGCCGGCGACCAGGCCGGCGATGTCGACGAACTCGACCGCCGTCGGCAGCACCTTCTGCGGCTTGACGATCGCCGCCAGCGCGTTCAGGCGTGGATCGGGCACCGGCACGATGCCGACGTTCGGCTCGATCGTGCAGAACGGGAAATTGGCCGCGGCGATGCCCGCCTTGGTCAACGCGTTGAAGAGGGTCGACTTGCCGACGTTCGGCAGGCCGACGATGCCGCATTTGATGCCCATATGTGGATCCGGGATTGGTGATTCGGGATTCGGGATTCGAAAAAGCGCCGCGCCTTCTCAAATCCCCAATCCCCAATCCCTAATCCCTGCGCGTATGCAGCCGCGTCATCGCGTCCATGAAGTTGCCGGCAACCGCCAGCGGCAGCACGTCGATCGCCTCGTCGATGGCGCGGTCGATCAGGATCGCATCGTCCGGCGACGGCCGGCCCAGCACCCACGGGGTGACCTTGTCCTTGCTGCCCGGATGGCCGATGCCGATGCGCAAACGGTGGAAGCGGCCATGCCCCAGCAGGCGCATCGTGTCGCGCAGGCCGTTCTGCCCGCCATGTCCGCCATCGAACTTCAGCCGCGCGGTGCCCGGCGGCAGGTCCAGCTCGTCGTGGGCCAGCAGCGCCTGCTCCGGTTCGAACTTCCAGAACCGCAGCGCCGCCGCGACGGATTTCCCGCTCAGGTTCATGAACGTCGACGGTTTCAGCAGCCAGACCGGCTGGCCGGCGATCTCGATCTTCGCGGTCTCGCCGAACAGCTTGCCGTCCACGCGGAACGACGCCCCCGCGCGCGACGCGAGTTCGTCGACAAAACGGAACCCGGCATTGTGCCGGGTCCGTGCATGTTCGGGTCCGGGATTGCCCAGCCCGACGATGAGACGCAGGTCCGCCATCGGTCACGATGCCGCCGGCACGCCCGCGGACGGGCGCGCCGGCGCGCAGCGATTACTCGTCGTCCTTGGCGGCCTTGGTCGCCGGCACGTCCGCCGGTGCTTCCTCGGTCGCTTCCGGGGCGACCTCGACACGGCCGTGCTTGGCGACGACGACGGCGACGTCGTGGTCCGCGCCCTGGGTCAGCTCGGGGATCTCGACGCCCTTGGGCAGCTTGATCTGCGACAGGTGGATGATGTCGCCCACGCTCAGCGTGGCCAGGTCGACCTCGATGGACTCCGGCAGGTCCCCCGGCAGGCAGCTGATGGTGATCTCGTTGAGCTCGGCGGTGATCACCACGTCAGCGGCCTTGCCGGCCGGCGAGGTTTCCTTGTTGATGAAGTGC
Organism: Proluteimonas luteida; assembly: GCF_021191695.1. Classification (GTDB taxonomy): domain Bacteria; phylum Pseudomonadota; class Gammaproteobacteria; order Xanthomonadales; family Xanthomonadaceae; genus Luteimonas; species Luteimonas luteida. The sequence goes on along the minus strand of NZ_JAIWPT010000012.1, from coordinate 129,998 downwards.
AGCGGCACCGCGGTGCGGATCTTCTCGTCGTCGCTGACGCGCTGGAAGTCCAGGTGCAGGATCTGCTGGCGGAAGGGATGACGCTGCAGGTCACGCAGCAGCACCTTCTGCACGTCGCCGTTGAGGCTCAGGTCGAGGATCGACGAATAGAACCAGTCGTGCTGGCTGGCGAGCCAGACATCGTTGTGGCTCAGCTTGATGCTGACCGGCTTGAGGTCGCCGCCATAGACGACGGCAGGCACTTCACCGGCGTGACGAAGGCGGCGGCTCGCACCCTTCCCCTCGTCTTCGCGGCGCTGCACCTTGATTTCATGCGGAGTTGCCATGGTGTTCTTCACTCTTTTGACGTTGCGATGATTCCGCCTCGCGGCGGATGGTATGACTCTTCCGCGACCAGAAGAGCCGATAGAGGGGCCGGGAGCCAGGGGCCGGAGGCCAGGGAGAAGCAGAAGCGTGCCGCTTGCGCGTTTCCCTGGCCTCCGGCCCCTGGTCCCTGCCCCGGAACTCAGTCGACGTACATCGAGCTGACCGATTCGCCGAACGCGATGCGCCGGATCGTCTCGGCCAGCATCTCGGCGACGCTGAGCTGGCGGATGCGGCTGCAGTTGCGCGCGGCCTCCGACAGCGGAATGGTGTCGGTGACCACCATCTCGTCGAGCTGCGACTTGTTCAGGTTGTCGATCGCCGCGCCCGACAGCACCGGGTGCGTGCAGTAGGCGACGACCTTCTCGGCGCCGTTCTGCTTCAGCGCCGCGGCCGCCGCGCACAGGGTGCCGGCGGTGTCGACGATGTCGTCGACCAGCACGCAGATCTTGCCCTGCACGTCGCCGATGATGTTCATCACCGTCGAGACGTTGGCGCGCGGCCGGCGCTTGTCGATGATCGCCAGGTCCGCGTCGTCGAGGCGCTTGGCGATCGCCCGGGCGCGCACCACGCCGCCGACGTCGGGCGAGACCACGATCAGGTTGTCGGTGCCGTGCGCGCGCCAGATGTCGGCCAGCAGCAGCGGCGAGGCGTAGACGTTGTCGACGGGGATGTCGAAGAAGCCCTGGATCTGGTCGGCGTGCAGGTCGATCGTCAGCACCCGGTCGGCGCCGGCGACGGTGACCATCTTGGCGGCGACCTTGGCGGTGATCGGCACGCGCGAGGAGCGCAGCCGGCGATCCTGGCGCGAATAGCCGAAGTACGGAATCACCGCGGTGACGCTGGAGACCGAGGCGCGCTTGAGCGCGTCGATCAGCACCAGCAGCTCCATCAGGTTCTCGGCCGACGGCGCGCAGGTGGGCTGGATCACGAACACGTCCTGGCGGCGGACGTTCTCCTCGATCTCGACCTGCACCTCGCCGTCGGAGAACGTCGAGACCAGCGCCTTGCCGCGGCGCACGCCGAGCTCGCGGCACACCGCGGCGGCGAGCGGGCGGTTGGCGTTGCCCGAGAAGATCAGGAGATTGCGTTCGTCTTTCATGTCGGCGGTTCCGCGTCGCTCTGACCGAGCGGATGAAGGTGGTGCCCGTGCCGGCGGGCACGGACGGACTGGCAGGGGCGGCAGGATTCGAACCTGCGCATGCCGGGATCAAAACCCGGTGCCTTAACCGCTTGGCGACGCCCCTGTGGCGACCGGGATTCGGGATTGGAAACTGGGGATTCGAAGCCCGCCGATCCCCAATCCCTAATCCCGAATCCCCGCTCCCAACGCATCAAGCAGCGGCGAGCGCGCCGCGCCGGCGACCACGCGGGTCGGAATCCGCGACGACACCTGCGCCTGCGCGGCCTCGGCGGACTCGCGGGTGGCGAATTCGACGAAGCAGCCACTGCCCGTCCCGGTCAAGCGCGGCGTGCCGACTCCTGCGAGCGCGGCGAAGACCGCGTCGACAGCGGATTCACGGCGACGCAGGACCGGCTCGAACGCGTTGCCGAGCGATGCACCTGAAACGAAGTCGGATATTGTCGCGGGCGCAGCATTTCGCGTCAATTCAGTGGACTGGAACAACTGCCCGGTGTTCACGTGCACGTCCGGGTGGGCCAGCAGGTACCAGGCCGGCGCCAGGGCCAGCGGCTGCAGCGCCTCGCCCACGCCTTCGGCCCAGGCGTTGCGGCCACGCACGAACACCGGCACGTCGGCACCCAGCCGCACGCCCAGCGCCGCCAGCCGGTCCTCGCCCAGGTCCAGCCGCCAGAGCCGGTCGAGCGCGCGCAGCACGGTCGCCGCATCGGAGGAGCCGCCACCGAAGCCGGCGCCGGCAGGAATGCGCTTTTCGATGGCGATGTCGACACCGTGCGGGCAATTGGCGTCTTTTTGCAGGATCCTGGCCGCGCGGACCAGCAGGTCGTCGTCTTCCGCCACGCCCGGTACGGACCCGCCGATCCGGCGGACCAGGCCGTCGTCGCGCAGGCGCAGGCGCACCGTATCGCCCCAGTCGAGGATCCGGAAGACGGTCTGCAGCTCGTGGTAGCCGTCGGCGCGGCGGCCGGTGATGCGCAGGAACAGGTTCAGCTTGGCCGGCGCCGGCCAGTCCGACCAGCCCGGCGCCGGGTCGGCAACGCTCATGGCGTCTCCGGCGGCCCGGCGTCGGCGCCCGCTTCGGCATCGCCCGGCAGCCAGCTGTCGACGACCAGGCGCACGCGGGCATCACCGCGCGCGGCATTGATCCGGGTCGGCAAGGCCGGCCCGGCGACCGCCGCGTCGGCCGGCTGCCATTGCAGATAGTCGATGGTCCAGCCGTCCTGCTCGAGCCGGACCAGCCGGCCCGCGGCATCGAAGTGGACCTCGGCCGGACCGGCATCGGGACCTTCGGCGCGGGTGCCGGCGGCCCACGCCGCCAGCGCCCCGACCGGGATCTCGAAGCCGGTGGCCTGCCACAGCAGCTCGCCCACGTCCGCGCCCTCGCGCGCTCCGCCGGCCAGCCCCTCGAGGCGGGCGCCGTGCGGCCCGCCCTGCAGCTGCCAGCTCTGCCGGGTCACCGGCGCGCTCAGCGTGACGCGGTAACCGGCACCGGCTTGGCGCCATTCGATGCGGCCGCTGCCGCCGTCGCGGCCGTTGGACATCGCGACCCGCCCGGCGAACGCCAGCGACGGCAATGCGCGGACCGCGGCCTCGTGCGCGGCCAGCGCCGACTCGGCGGCGGCCAGCGCGGCCGGGTCCAGCGCCGCGACCTGCCCCGGTGGCCGCACCGGCACGCTGGTGCAGGCCGCCAGCAGCGCGAGCGCAGCGGCCGCCCCGCACAGGCGCCAGCGGGTCGCGGCGCGGTCCCGGCAGCGGTTCATGCGCCGGTGTTCTCCAGCGCGCGCAGCAGCGAGCGGTTTTCCGGATCCAGCGCACGCGCCTCGTCGAAATACCTGCGCGCCTCGTCGCGCCGGCCCAGCGCCCACAGCACTTCGCCGATGTGCGCGGCGACCTCGGGGTCCTTCATCATCGAGAACGCGCGCCGCAACTCGACCAGCGCCTCGTTCAGGCGACCCAGCCGGTACAGCACCCAGCCGTAGCTGTCGACGATCGCGGCGTTGTCCGGCTCGGCGACTCGGGCGCGGTCGATCAGCTCCAGCGCCTCGGTGTAGCGGTTGGTGCGGTCGGCCAGGGTGTAGCCGAGCGCGTTGAGCGCGGCGACGTTCTCCGGGTCGGACACCAGGATCCGGCGCAGGTCGGCCTCGGCCCGCGGGATGTCGTCGCGACGCTCCCACATCAGCGCGCGCGCGTAGAGCACCGCGGGATCGTCGGGGATCGCCGCCAGGCCGCGGTTGTAGGCATCGAGCTCGGGGGCTTGTGCATCGTCCTCGCGGTGCAGCTCGGCCTCCAGCAGGTAGGCGTTGCGGCGCACGTCGTCGTCGGCGCTGCCGTCGGCCTGCAGTTCGCGCAGCTGCGCATAGGCCGCCTCGGTGCGTCCCAGCTCATGCAGCACCCGCGCCCCGCGCAGGCGCGCCTGCCAGCGTTCGCCGCCGCCCGGCACGCTGACGTACCACTCCAGCGCCTCGTCGAACTGCCCCAGGTACTCGGCCATCTGCCCCAGCAGCAGCCGCTGCGCCGGGTTGGGCATCGCCGCGCCCGCCTTGAGCTCCTCGTACAGCGCGGCCAGCGCCGGCTTGTCCTCGGCGCGCGCCAGCAGCGAGGCCCGCAGCATCACGCTCCTGCCGTCCTGCGGACCGTTGGCGAGGATGCGCTCGGCCTCGACGAAATCGCCCAATTGTTCGTACTCGCCGGCCAGCGCCAGGCGCAGGTCCGGCGCAAGCACCGCCGACGCGGCGATCGGCGCCAGCGCGGCACGGGCGTCGTCGGCACGCCCGGACTCGCGCATCTGGCTGGCGCGCAGCAGGGCCACGCGCGGCTCGCCGGGGAAGCGCGCGACGATGTTGTCGAGGATCCGCTCGGTCAGGTCGACGCGGTCGAGCCGCTGGGCGAGGCCGCCGAAGGCCATCCAGGCCTGCAGTTCGCCGGGAATCGCCTGGCGGTCGACCAGCTGGCCGAGGATGCGCGCGGCCTGCTGCGGATCGCGCCCGCCGCTCGACAGCACCGTGAACGCGTGCCGCCAGCCGTCCGGATCGGGGTTGCGCAGCAGCGCCTCGAGCTGGCGGCGCGCGACCCGGTCGCGCTTGCCGCGCAGCGACAGCGTCGCCTCGGCGGCCAGCATCGGCAGCGAATCCGGCGCGCTGCGACGCCACAGCGCCAGCGCGTCCGCGGCGCGGCGGTCGTCGCCGGCCAGCAGCGCGATGCGGGTCGCGCGCTCGGCCAGTCCGGCATCGTCGCCGGCAATGCGCGCGGCATCGAGATACCAGTTGGCGGCCTCGTCGAGGCGGCCGGCCTGGACCGCGAACTCGCCAGCCAGCGACGCGCCCAGCAGGTCCTGGCGCAGGAACTCCCGGCCGGGGGTGTCGCCTTGCCCGGCGTCGTCGTGCGCGGGGGCCTGCGCCTGCGCGGCGCAGGCGATTCCGAGCAGCGGGGCCAGCCACAGGACAGGCAGGCGACGGCGCATGGGACCGGTGCGCGCGGTCCGGGAAAACGGGAAAACGGGCATCTGGGGCAACCGGGCCGTAAAATGGGCACCTTCTCCCGAGAGCTTATCGCAAGCACCTGAACGGATGAGGAGTTCGTCGGCCGCCGCACGGCGCCGTGCGCACGCCTCGCGCGACCGGTCCGCAAGGCCGCCGCACCGCATTCGCCGCCAGCCCGACCCATGAGCCTGTTCGCACTCGGCATCAACCACCAGACCGCGCCGGTCGCCCTGCGCGAACGCGTCGCGTTCGGCGGCGACGCGCTGCCGGCCGCGCTGGCACAGCTGCGCGCGTTGCCGGTGGTGCGCGAGGTCGCACTGCTGTCGACCTGCAACCGCACCGAGCTGTACGCGATCGCCGACGACGACGGCAGTGCGCTGGCGGACTGGCTGGCGACCCGGCCGGCCGATGCCACGCTGGATCCGGCACAGTCGCTGCATGCGTATCTGTACCGGCATCGCGACGAGGCCGCGGCGCGGCACCTGTTCCGCGTCGCCACCGGCCTCGACTCGCTGGTGCTGGGCGAACCGCAGATCCTCGGCCAGGTGAAGCAGGCCTGGGCGAGCGCGCGCAGCGCCGGCACCCTGGGCAGCGAGCTGGACCGCGTGTTCCAGCACGCCTTCGTCACCGCCAAGCGCGCGCGCAGCGAGACCCGCATCGGCAACAGCCCGGTGTCGGTCGCCTCGCTGGCGGTGCGGCTGGCGCAGGAGTCCTTCGCCCGTCCGTCCGACTCGGCGGTGCTGCTGGTCGGTGCCGGCGAGACCATCGAACTGGCCGCGCGCCACCTGGCCCAGGCCAACGTCAAGCGCCTGCTGATCGCCAACCGCACCTACCCGCACGCGCAGGAACTGGCCGCGCGCCATGGCGGCATCGCGCTGCCGCTCGACGAACTGGACCGGCACCTGTTCCTGGCCGACATCGTGTTCTCGGCCACCGCCAGCCGCGAGCCGGTCCTGACCCGGCCGCAGGTCGCCGCCGCGCTGCAGGCGCGCCGCCACCGGCCGATGCTGCTGATGGACCTGGCGGTGCCGCGCGACATCGCCGCCGACGTGGCCGAGCTGCGCGACGTGTTCCTCTACACCGTCGACGACCTGGAACGCACCCTCGACGACAACCGCCGCGGCCGCCGCGAGGCCGCCAACGATGCCGAGACCATCATCGACCTGCAGGTCGCGCGCTATGCCGAGGCGCGCACCGCGCGCGGCCGCAGCGCGCCGCTCAAGCGCCTGCGCGCGCACGGCGACGCGGTCCGCGCCGAATCGCTGGAGAAGGCCCGCCAGCAGCTCGCCGCCGGGCAGCCGCCCGAGGCCGTGCTGGAACTGCTGGCGCATACCCTGACCAACCGCCTGCTGCACCTGCCGACCGCGGCGCTGCGCGAGGCCGCGCTGCGCGGCGGCGACGACTTCGCCAGCGGCATCGAACGCCTGCTGCCGCCCGCCCCCACCACCGAAGACGACGATGCTGCCGACCCTGCGCCATAAGCTCGAAGCGCTGGCCGAACGCCGCGACGAACTCGAACGCCTGCTTGCCGACCCCGACACGATCGCCGACCAGACGCGCTTCCGCGCGCTGTCGCGCGAGTTCGCCCAGCTCGAGCCACTGGCCGCCGCGCTCGCCGACGAGCGCCGCACGCTGGCCGACCTCCACGGCGCCGAGGCGATGCGCGGAGACCCGGTGATGCGCGAACTGGCGGAGGAGGAGATCGCCGCGGCGACGACGCGCCTGGCGGAACTCGACGCACTGCTGCTGGCGCTGCTGGTGCCGCGCGACACCCGCGACGACGGCGGCTTCTACCTCGAGATCCGCGCCGGCACCGGCGGCGACGAGGCGGCGATCTTCGCCGGCGACCTGTTCCGCATGTACGCCCGCTATGCCGAGCGCCAGGGCTGGCGGGTCGAGGTCGAGTCGGCGAGTCCGGGCGAGCACGGCGGCTTCCGCGAGATCATCGCCGCGGTCGAGGGCGACGGCGCCTACGCGAAGCTGAAGTTCGAATCCGGCACCCACCGCGTGCAGCGCGTGCCCGAGACCGAGTCGCAGGGGCGCATCCACACCTCGGCGGCGACGGTGGCGATCATCCCGATCGAGGCCGCCGGCGAGCCGGTCGAGCTCAATCCCGCCGACCTCAAGGTCGACACCTTCCGTTCGTCCGGCGCCGGCGGCCAGCACGTCAACAAGACCGACTCGGCGATCCGCATCACCCACCTGCCCAGCGGACTGGTCGTCGAATCGCAGACCGAGCGCTCCCAGCACGCCAACCGCGACAAGGCGATGAAGCGCCTGCGGGCGATGCTGGCCGAGGCCGAGGCCGAGCGCCGCGCGGCGGCGACCGCCGAGACCCGCAAGCTGCAGGTCGGCAGCGGCGACCGCAGCCAGCGCATCCGCACCTACAACTACCCGCAGGGCCGCATCACCGACCACCGCATCGACGGCCTGACCCTGTACGACCTGCCGAACGTGCTCGAAGGCAACCTCGACGCGCTGATCGCGCGGCTGTCGCAGGAGCACCAGGCCGACGAACTGGCGCGGATGACGGAGTGAAGCCCGGATTCGGGATGCGGGATCCGGAAAAGCCCGACCGGCCATGCCCGCGCGGGCGCCTTGCCGGCCGGAGAAGTCCGCGGACTTGCGCTACCCTGCGCGCATGACCGCCCGATCCGATTTCATTCCGCTTTCGGTCTGCGTGCTGACCGTCTCCGACAGCCGCAGCCTCGACAACGACAGCTCCGGCGACTACCTCGTGCAGTCGCTGTCCGCCGACGGCCACCGCGTCGCCGAACGCGCGCTGCTGCCCGACGACCGCTACGCGATGCGTGCGCTGGTGTCGAAGTGGATCGCCGATCCGGCCGTCGACGGCATCCTGGTCACCGGCGGCACCGGCTTCACCGGCCGCGACTCCACGCCCGAGGCGCTGCGGCCGCTGCTGGACAAGGAAATGCCGGGGTTCGGCGAGCTGTTCCGCGCGATCTCCTTCGAGGAGATCGGGACCTCGTCGCTGCAGTCGCGCGCGTTCGCCGGTCTCGCCAACGCGACGTTCGTGTTCGCCCTGCCCGGCTCGACGTCGGCCTGCACGACCGCGTGGGAGAAGATCATCCGCCAGCAGCTCGATGCGCGGACCCGGCCCTGCAACCTGGCCACGATCCGGCCGCGGCTGAAGGAATGACTGAAAGAATGAAATGAGGCGCCGCGCCGCCGGCCGCATATGGCGCCCGCCGGCCGGACGCCCCAGCCCGACAGGACCCCGGATGAAACCAATCAAGCGCAAGGACTACGAGGCGGCACTGCGGCCGATGCAGGTCGAGCTGACGGCGATGGCACGCTGGCTGCAGCACAGCGGCCAGCGCCTGCTGGTGATCGTCGAGGGCCGCGACACCGCCGGCAAGGGCGGCGCGATCAAGGCGATTTCCGAATACCTCAATCCGCGCCAGTGCCGCATCGTCGCGCTGCCGGTGCCCAGCGACCGCGAGCGCGGCCAGTGGTACTTCCAGCGCTACGTGCCGCACCTGCCGGCGGCCGGCGAGATCGCACTGTTCGACCGCAGCTGGTACAACCGCGCCGGCGTCGAGCGGGTGATGGGCTACGCCACCGAGGCCCAGGTCGCGGCCTTCCTGCACGCCGCGCCGGTGTTCGAGCGGCAGCTGGTCGACGACGGCCTGGTGATGCTGAAGTACTGGCTGTGCTGCGACCAGGCGCAGCAGGAGGAACGCTTCGCCGAGCGCCTGGCCGATCCGCTGAAACGCTGGAAGCTCTCGCCGGTGGACCTGCAGGCGCGCAGCCGCTACGACGACTACACCCGGGCGCGCGAGGCGATGCTCGAGGCGACCCACACGAAGCACGCGCCGTGGACGCTGGTGGACTTCAACGACCAGCGCAGCGGCCGCCTGACCCTGATCCGGCATCTGCTCGACCACCTGCCCGACACCCACATCCCGCCCGAGGACATGTCGCTGCCGCCGCTGCCGGGCAAGCCGGCGAAGGACCGCTTCGGCGTGGTCAAGCCGATCCCGGCGTTCGTGCCGGCGGCCGGCGACGACTGAAGGCCGCCCCGCGGCGACGATCAGCGCACGTGGAATCCGGCGTCCGGTGCCGGCGCATCGTCGGCGGGCGCGTTGCGTTCGACGCCCGCGACCACCGCCAGCGGCGGCCCCTCGGCCAGCCAGGCGGCCAGTGCCTCGATCGCGTGGGGATCGCCGGCGGCGACCACCTCGACCCGGCCGTCGGCAAGATTGCGGGCATGGCCCGCGAGGCCCAGCCGCAGCGCATGCTCGCGTGTCGAGGCGCGGAAGAACACGCCCTGCACCCGCCCGCTGACGAAGAAGCGCGCGACCGTGGTCATGCGCCGGCAGCGGCCGGTCCGCCGGCCTCGGCGATCATCGCCTCGATGCCCTCGGCGGTGACCGGGCCGAGGAACTTGCGCGCGACGCTGCCGTCGGGCGCGATCAGGTAGGTCATCGGCAGGCCCTTGGGCGTGTCGAAGTCGGCAGGCGGGTCGTAGGTGTCGATGATCGCGATCGGGTACACCACCGGGCGCCTGTCGAGGAACGCGCGCATGTCGGCGACGTCGATCTCCTCGTAGGCCAGGCCGACGACGTCGATGTGGTCGCGCATCGCATCGAGCGCGGACAGTTCCGGCATTTCCTTCAGGCACGGCGCGCACCAGGTCGCCCAGAAGTTCACCACGACCCACTGGCCGCGGTGCTCGGCGAGATCGAACACGCCGCCGTCGACCGTGTCCACGCGCAGCGCGGGAAACGCCGCGGACCCGGCGACGGCATCGCCAGCGGGTCCTTCGCGTCCGGTGGCGGCAGGCGCTTCGGGCGTGCTGTCGTCGGTCGCGGGGCGGCAGGCGGACAGCGCGGCGGCCAGTACACAGGCGGCCAGGCCGGCGGACAGCAGAGGGTGCGGTTTCATGGCGTCTCCATCGAGGCGTAGACACTGGCGACCGGCCGCTTCAGCAGGTCGCGCAGGGGAATGCGCAGGTCGTCGAGCGCCCGGGAGGCGGCGATGCCCAAGGCATCGTCGCGGCACGGCAGGCAGGCCTCGGCGATCGGGATGCGCAGGTGGCAGGTCTCGTAGAGCTCGGCGACGGTCATCCCGTCGAGATCGCGCGCCAGCAGCCATTCGCCGGTCTCGGCGCGGCGCACCAGCGCGATCTCCTCCAGCTGCGCCAGCATCTGCTGGACCAGATCGTCGGTGAGCATCGGCTCGAGCCGCTGGATCTCGTCACTGTGCAGCCCGCGCCCGGCCAGACGCGCCTCGCGGAAGCGTCCCAGCATGCGCAGCAAGCCGTAGAGCTCGTAGCCGCGCGGCAGCCGCAGGTGCGCCGGCTGGTAGCGGAATGCCGAGATCGACGCCGCGAACGACGCGCCCAGCAGGATCGACACCCAGCCCAGGTAGACCCACAGTAGGAAGATCGGCAGGAACGCGATCTGGCCGTAGATCTTCTCGTAGGCGCTGAAACTGCCCAGGTACAGGCCGATGCCCCACTTGACGATTTCCGACAGCAGCACCGCCAGCACCGCGCCGGCCAACGCATGCCGCCATTGCACGGTGCGGTGCGGCACCACCCGGTAGAGCGTGGCGAAGGCCGCCAGCTCGATCGTCATCGGCGCGGCCCAGATCATCATGCCGCGCAGCCATTGCCCGCCCTCGGTATTGAAGATCTGCAGCGAGAAGAAACGCGCCGATACCGCCAGGCTCGCCGTCGCGATCAGCGCGCCCAGGGTCAGCACCGTCCAGTAGACGAGGAAGCGGGTGAAGGTGGGCCGCGCGGACTTGACCCGCCAGATGCGGTTGAACGTGCCCTCCACGCTCAGCAGGGTCACCAGTACCGAGACCACCAGCGCGATCACGCCGATCGTCGTCAACTGCCCGGTGTTGGCCGACAGCTGCAGCAGCACCTGCTCGACCGCGCGCGCGGAGCTGGGCACGAAGTTGGAGAAGATGTAGTCGCTGAGCTGGTCGCGCCACTTGCCGAACGCCGGGAACACCGACAGCACGCCGAACACCACCATCGACAGCGGCACCAGGGCGAACACCGTGGTGAAGGCCAGCGCACCGGACGACTCGAACAGGCGGTCGTCGAGGAAGCGCCGCCACAGGAACCGCGAGAAGGTCAGCGCCCGCGCCCGGTCCAGCGTGCGTTCGCTCCAGCGGGTCAGGGTGTCCAGCGGCTCCATGCGCGCAGGTTAGCAAAGCGCGGTGCGCGCGACGCGGCGTTGGCGCCGGGCATCGGTTGCCCGGATACTGCACCGGCGCGGACGTACTGCGCCCGTCCGCGCCCGCGCTTCCATCCCCATCCCCGTTCCCTGCCATCGCCCATGCCCGACATCCTCGTCCTCTACTACAGCCGCAACGGATCCGTCGCGCGCCTCGCCCGGCAGATCGCGCGCGGCATCGGCGAGGTCGACGGCATGACGGCGCGGCTGCGCACGGTGCCGCCGGTCGCCGCGGTCACCCGGCAGACCGCGCCGCCGGTCCCCGACGACGGCGCGCCGTACGTCGAACACGGCGACCTGGCCGAATGCGCCGGCCTGCTGCTCGGCAGCCCGACCCGCTTCGGCAACATGGCCGCGCCGCTGAAGCACTTCCTCGACGGCCTCGGCGCCGAGTGGGCCAGCGGCACCCTGGTCGGCAAGCCCGCCGGCGTGTTCACCTCGACCGCGACCCAGCACGGCGGCCAGGAGGCGACGCTGCTGACGATGCTGGTGCCGCTGCTGCACCACGGCTGCGTGATCGCCGGCATTCCCTACACCGAGCCGGCGCTGACCACGACGCGCGGCGGCGGCACGCCGTATGGCGCCAGCCACGTCGCCGGCCAGCAGGACGATCCGCAGCCCAGCGACGACGAGGCGCTGCTGGCGCGCGCGCTGGGCCGGCGGGTGGCGCAGCTCGCCGTGAAGCTGTCGGCATGACGCTGCCGTCGTCGCGGACCGTGCTGGCCACGTCGCTGGGACTGCTCGCGCTGCTGTACCTGGCCTGGCACCGCGACGATGCGCACTTCGGTGCCGCGCTGCTGGTGTTCGTGCTGCCGCCGCTGGTGCTGCTGGCCGCGGTGCTGCGCGGCTTCGCCAGTGCACCGCTGTGGGCCGGCATCGCCGCGCTGTTCTGGTTCTCGCACGGGGTGATGTACGCATGGTCGCACCCGGAGCTGGGCGTCTATCCGTGGGCCGGCATCGCACTGTCGCTGGCGGTCGTGTTCTCGGCCAGCCTGCCCGGCATCCGCGCGCGGTTCGGCGGCCGGCGGCGATGAACCGGCAAGCGCGAACGCCGCGCATGCGCAGACGACCCTCGCGTCGCCGCCAGCGGGCAGACGACCGATGAAGTGCCCATCCCTGGCTGCATCGCTGCTGGCCGGCCTGCTGCTGGCGGCACTTCTGTGGTCGCCGCTCGCCGCGGCGGAGGCGCCGGCCGCGGATGCGGCATGTCCTTCCAGGGACGTGCGCAATGCCGATGGTTCGCGGCTGCGCATCACTCCGGTCTGCCCGGCAGCACCTGACGACAAAGGCACCGCGCCCACGCGCTACGTCATCGCGTACGCCGCGCCCGGCAGTGATCGCTATCGACCCGCGATGGCACCGCTCGACGCGGCGGATGAGGAAATCCGTTTCGTGGATTTCATCGATCTCGACAACGATGGCATCCAGGAAGTGCAGGTCACCGGCACGTGCGGCGCCGGCCCCAACTGCGAAGGCACGCTTTACCGGCTCGATCCGGCCAGCGGCAGGCTGTCGCATTTCTTCAGCGGCGCCTGGGCGGACATCCGCATCCTCGACGGCCACTTGGTGGAGGCCGGGCGAGCGAGCTGCTGCGCCTGGGAATACCACGCCTGGCCGCTGCTGCCCGGTCCGCAGCCGCAGGTCGCCGACGCCATGGCATTCATCATCAGCGTCGGCTGGCTAGGTAACGAGGACGAGGCCGACTGCCGGTTCCGCAGGGCCACGCCCGACGGCAGCGGGGAGGTCATCGCGCCGCCCAACGCGCAGTGGCTGCCGATATGCGAGCTTTACGGCAGCGACTATCATCTCGCCCTGCCCGGCACCGTTACGCCGCAGCCCGCGGCGGACGATTCCGCCGACACCCCTCTGCAGGACTGATGCAATGGACGAGCTGCTGATCGTCACCACCGGTGGCACGATCGACAAGATCTACTTCGACGACAAGTCCGACTTCCAGGTCGGCGATCCGCAGATCGGGCGCATGCTCGACGAGCTCGGCGTCGCGTTCCGCTACCGGGTGATCCCGATCATCCGCAAGGACTCGCTGCACATCACCGACGCCGACCGCGAGCTGGTCCGTGCCACGATCGCCGCCCAGCCGGCGCGGCACGTGCTGCTGACCCACGGCACCGACTCCATGGTCGAGACCGCCAAGGTGCTGGCGTCGATCGAGGGCAAGACCATCGTGCTGACCGGCGCGCTGAGCCCGGCGCGGTTCCGCGGCTCGGACGCCGAATTCAACATCGGCACCGCGGTCGGCGCGGTGCAGTCGAAGCCGCCCGGCGTCTACGTCGCGATGAACGGCCGCATCTGGGATCCGCTGAAGGTGCGCAAGAACGTCGATGCCAACCGGTTCGAGCCGATCGGCTGAAATACCGCCCGTGGCAGGGCTTCCGGAGGAATCGCCCGCGCTTCAGCGCGGATCGCGGCTCTGCCGCAGCGGCGGCCGCGGATCGATGCCCATGCGGCCATCGACTTCGACGTACTCGACGTCGGGATCGGCCGCCAAGGTGTCCAGCAGGTGCTGGGCCTGCTCGCGGTCCAGCGGCGCGCTGGACTGGAACACGTCGGCCTGCACGCCCATGCGTCGCAGCCATTGCAGTCGCACGCCACCGTCGAGTCCGTCCGCCGCCCGGGTCAGGCGCGGCTGCACCGATTGCGGGTCGCGCCCCGGCGCACTGTCGCCGCGGTATTTGACGATGAAGCGCTGGTACGGTCCGGGTTCCTGCAATCGGGCCACGTCGGCGCCTCCTTCGGGTTGATGCCCGCCTGCGGCGGCGCAGGCGCCCAGCACGGGGGCCGCGAGCAGACAGGCCAGCGGAAGCGTATATCGGAAGCGCGCGACCATCATGCGGGGTCTCGTGTCGGGACGGGGCGCCGCGCGCCGGCCAGCGGCGCGCGGCGGGTCCCGAGGATGCCTGCACCCCGGGCAACCCGGGGTGAAGGCCGTCGGCTCACCAGTTGCCGACCAGGGTCACGCCCTCGAATGCCGAATAGGCACGGATCATGACGTGCCAGGTGCCGGCCTGCGGGTTGGTGAACGTGCAGGTCTCGTTGTTGCCGAGGTTGTACGGGCGGCAGTCATAGTCCGAGACCGTCGGCTGGCTGCCCTGGCGCACGTACAGGTCCGCGTCACCGCTGCCGCCGCTCATCGCGACGCTGAGGCTGGTGGTCCCGGCCGGCACCTCGATGGTCCAGAACTGCTCGCTGCCGGTCGCGCCGGAGATCGCGGTGACCGGCACGCCGTTCTCCAGCTCGTTGCCGCCCGGCCCGGGGCCGGCCGCCTCGGCATGGCGCGCCTGCAGGGTGACGCCGCTGAAGGCGGCCTCGCCGGCCAGCTTGATGTAGTACACCCCTGCCTGCGGTGCGTTGATGCGCACGGTCTCGTTGTTGCCCGGACGCTGCGACGCGAAGTCGTAGTCGTCGGCCTGCGGTTCGGCCTCGAAGCTGACATACAGCGACACGTTGCCACTGCCGCCCGACGAGGTGATGGTCAGCGGACCGGTCACGCCTTCGGGCACGGTCAGTGCATACAGCAACTCGCTGCCCGCCGCACCGGACAGTCCCGTCACCGGCACTCGGTTGAGGATCTCGGTCGCGTCCGGACCGGTGTCGCCGACCTCGATGGTCTGGGTGCTGGTGCTGGTGCGGTCGTCGTCGTCGGTCACCGTCAGCGAGACCTGGTAGACGCCGGCGGCGTCATAGGTCTTGACCGGGCTGGCCTCGGTCGACGTGGTGCCGTCGCCGAAGTTCCAGGCATGGGCGACGATGTCGCCGTCCTCGTCGGTCGAGGTGTCGGTGAAGGTCACTGTCAGGCTGTCGTTGTCGACCTCGTAGGTGAAGCCGGCGACCGGATCGCCCGGCTCGCCCGGGCCGTCGGCGCCCAGGGTGTCGAGGAACTCGACGCCGCTGCCGGTGGGATCCAGCCAGCTGGCCAGCGAGGTCGCGTCGGTGCCACCGCCGGTCCACGAGGTGAACACGCGGCCATACCAGTCGACGTGGTCGGCACCGGTGGTGGAGCAGGATGCGTAGCCGCCGTGCAGCTGGCCGACCACGCGGCCCTCGGGGCTGTAGATCGGCGAACCGGAGGAACCGCCCTCGGTGGTGCCGCGCTGGTTCCATTGGACCCACAGGTGGCTGGTGCCGCTGGCGCCCAGGTAGCCCTCGACCCGCAGCGGGTTGTCCGAGTGGGTGATGCGCTTTTCGGCCACGCGCGGGTGGTGGATGCCGGTCGCGCCCGCCGGGGCGATGTCGCGGCGGTCCCAGCCCGACCAGCTGAGGTTGAAGGCCGGGTCGGCGGCGTCATCGAGCTCGAGCAGGGTGAAGTCCGACGCGGCGTAGGTCGCGCGGACCACCGCGCCGGTCTGGTTCTGGTCGAGGCTGCCGTCGCCGTTGGCGCCGCTCTCGGCGCTGCCCGGCGTGCGGCAGACCGAGTTCTCGTAGTTCCAGTAGACGACGATGCTGGCCGCGGCGTCGGCCGTCCCCATGCCGCAGTGGTGCGCGGTCAGGAAGTACATCTTCTGGTCGCCGGCGGTGTTGTTGAGCAACGAGCCGCTGCAGTAGAACTGGCCGAAGCGCGAGTAGGCGCCGACCGACGGGATCTCCGCACGGAAATCGTCGCCATCGGGACAGACCACGTCGACGTTGCAGCTGCCCGACACGCCCTTGGTCTCGGCCAGCGCGCCTTCGCGGGCGAGCCTGCCGAAACCGACATAGTCGTGGTTGACGCTGTCCAGGCGCAGCTTCAGCTCGCCGAGCTTCGCCTTCGGCACGACCACCTCGAGCACCGCGGTATCGCCGGGCACGATCGGCGTCCACAGCTGGCCATGGGCCTTGTTGTCGGCGGCGGTGAAGGCGCGGATCGTCGACGGATCGGCGTTGCGGTCCAGGCCGGCCGGATACACCAGCAGGCGGCCGCCCTCGGGCATGCGGTATTCGGAGAATCCGAAGTTCAGCGACAGCGCGCCGCGCGATTCCACGCGCAGGCGCCACACCAGGTCGCCGTTGGCGAGTTCGTCCCAGTCACCGGCGTCCTGCGGCGTCAGGTTGGCCGTCTGCGCGGCGGCGAACCGCACCGGACGCTGGCCCAGCGCGCGGTCCAGCTGCCGGTCTTCGGCCTGCAGGCGGGCGACATTGACCGCCGGCATGCGTTTGAGTTCGACGGTGTGTTCGGCCGGCAGGCGCTGGTCGAACGCCGCGGGTCGGACATCGCGTGGCGACGCCCAGGCGGTACCGGCCGACATCGCGCCGGCCATGATGATCGCAATCCATCCCTTCATTGATCTGCTGCCCTTGGTTGTTGCGCCCGGATGGCGCCGGAACCGCGCTCCTGTTTCCGGAGCGCCCCCATTTACCGCTTCGATGCCACTGCGGGCCGGTGCATCGCACCGGCCCGCCTGTTGCCCCCTCCTGCCGTTGGAACGTCAGAAGTTCGCGCTGAGGGTCACGCCCGAATAGGCGGAATACCCCCGGTACTGCACATGCCACGTCCCCGCCTGCGGCGAACTGAAGGTGCAGGTCTCCGCATTGCCGGTGCGATACGGCCGGCAGTCGTAGGCCGTGGTGGTCGGCGCCGCGCCGCGGCGCACGTACAGGTCGCCGTCGCCGGTGCCGCCGGAGCTGGCGATGGTCAGCGAGCTGGCGCCCGACGGGACCTGCAGGATCCAGTCGCGGACGCTGCCGGCCGCACCGGACAGGCCGGTCACCGGCACGCCGTTCTGCAGCTCGTTGCCGCTGCCGCCGCTGCCTTCGGTGTAGCTGGCGGTCAGGGTCACGCCCGAGAACGCCGAATAGCCGCGCACCAGCACGTGGTAGACCCCGGCCTGCGGCGCGGCGAAGCTGCACGACTCGCTGTTGCCGGCGCGGTACGGCCGGCAGTCGTAGGCACTGGTCGTCGGCTGCGCACCGTAGCGGACGTACAGGTCGGCATCGCCGCTGCCGCCGCTGGTGGAGACCACCAGGTTGCTGGCACCGGCCGGGACCGTGATCGTCCAGTACTGGCTGCTGTTCGCGGCACCGGACACGCCGGTGACCGGCACGCCGTTGGTCAGCGAGCCGTCGCCCGGATCCGGATCGGGGTCCGGATCGGGATCGGGATCCGGGTTGCCACCGCCGCCGGCAGCGGCCTGGACCGCCGCCTGGGCATCGACGATACCGGCGCCGATCGGCTGCGACGGCGTCGACGGGAACGCACGCGCCGTGCTGGTCAGCAGGGCCTTGATCTCGTCCGGGGTCTTGACCGGGTTGGATACCGACTGCACCAGCGCGACGACGCCGGCGACGTGCGGCGCGGCCATGGAGGTGCCGTCGTACGACGCGTAGCTCTCGCTGCCCGGCGTGGTCTGGCCGCTGTTGAGCGTGGAGAGGATGCCCGAGCCCGGCGCGGAGATGGTGATGCCGGCGCCGTAGTTGGAGAAGCTCGAGCGCGCGCCGGTGCTCGTGTTGGATGCCACCGCGATGACGTTGCTGCAGTTCGCCGGCGAGAAGCCCGAGACGTTGGCGTTGCTGTTGCCCGCGGCGATGACCAGCGTGGTACCGCGGCCGACCGCGCCGTTGATCGCGCTCTGCATCGCGTTGCCGCAGCTGCCGCTGCCGCCGAGGCTGAGGTTGATGACCTCGGCCGGATTCTGGTTGGCCGGCACGCCGCTGACGGTGCCGCCCGATGCCCAGATCACCGCGTCGGCGATGTCCGAGTCGTAGCCGCCGCCGCGACCGAGCACGCGCACCGGGACCACCTTGGCCTCGGGCGCGGTACCGGCGACGCCGACGCCGTTGTTGGTGACCGCGGCCACGGTGCCGGTGACGTGCGTGCCATGCCAGCTGGACGCATAGCCGCCCTCGAAGTCGCCCGGATCGCTCGGGTCCGCGTCGCGGCCGTCGCCGTCGCCGCCGACCGTCGCATCGCTGATGAAGTCGTAGCCGGGCAGGATGTTGGCGTTGAGGTCGCTGTGGCTGGTGATGCCGGTGTCGAGCACCGCGACCACCGCGCCCGAACCCTTGGTGATGTCCCAGGCGCCGGTCGCGCGGATGCCGCCGGCACCGGTGCCGAAGCCGTACTGTTCGCCGAAGCGTGGATCGTTGGGCGTCCAGAACACCCGGTTGAGCTTGTCGACCTCGACGTACTCGACGGCCGGATCGGCGGCGATCTGGCGCATCAGCGACTCGGCGTCGGCGCGGTCGAGCTTGCGGCTGCTGCGGATCACGTCCGCGCCCAGCGCCATCCGGCGCAGGTGTTCGACGCGCAGTTGCTTGCCGGCACCGGTCGCGCCGACGCGCCCGGCGGCGGCCTGCAGACGGGCATTGATCGCGGCGGGCGCCTGCTGCGCGGCGTCGTCGCGATACTTGACGATGAAACGGTCGTGGGTGTCGGCGGATTGCAGCCCACCGAGATTGACGCGCTCGGCCGCATTGACCGACAGCGGGCCGAAGGCGGCCATGGACACGACGATGGCGGCGGCGAGCAGGCGCCGGCGTGGTGCGAGGTTTTCGTTCTTCTTCTTGGACATCCGATACCCCAAGGCAGAGTGGGCCGCATGATCACGGCATCAACGGGGCTGCAGTCCGAAGCGAAACGGGATGCGCCGGCACCGGCCCCAAACGAGCGCGGACGTGACAAAACTGACCGCAAACTGACGCTACGCGACAGCCCGACCATGGCGCAACGCAAAATTTCGTTAAAGTTCCGCGCACAAGCGCAAATACCGTCACAATTTGACGATATAAGTCCAATTCAGGAAATGGAACCGCAGCTGGCGGCTCAGAGCATGCCGGTTTCCAGCCTGGCCGCCTCGGACATCATCGAGCGGTTCCAGGGCGGGTCGAACACCAGTTCGACATCGGCCTCGGCCACCGTCGGGATCAGTTCCAGCTTGCTGCGGACGTCGTCGACGAGGATCTCGCCCATGCCGCAGCCGGGCGCGGTCAGCGTCATCCTGACCTCGACCTTGCGCGCGCCGGCGTCGCCGGGGAGCACGACCGCTTCGTACACCAGCCCCAGGTCGACGACGTTGATCGGGATCTCCGGGTCGAAGCAGGTGCGCAGCTGGTTCCAGACCATGCGTTCGACGGCGGCATCGTCGGCGCCGTCGGGCAGCTCCAGCGGCACCGGCGGCTCCTTGCCGATCGCGTCGGCGTCGCGGCCGGAGATGCGGAACAGGTTGCCCTCGACGAACACCGTGTAGCTGCCGCCCAGCGCCTGGGTGATGTAGCCGGCACTGCCCGCGGGCAACGTGACGTCCTCGCCCTGGGGGACGAGGACGGCGGCGCAATCGCGCTCGAAACGGACCGGTTCGCTGCTGCGGGAGTACATGGCCTGCTACAAGGTGGTGGCGGACGACGGCCGCAACAAGGCTGTCATTGTATCGCCGCGCGCCGGTATGCTGCCCGACTCCGTCCACACCTCCCCTCTTCCATGCCCCCAACCCGCGCACGGCGCTGGCCGCTTGCGATCGCACTGCTGCTGCTCGGCAGCCTCGGCATCGCCGCGGCATGGATCCTGGTCGCCGAAAACCGAAACGCCCAGAGCAGCTGGATGGCGGTGGTCGCCGCGCTCGACGCGGCCTGGCTGTTGCGCCTGGCGCGCGCGCGTCCGGGGCTGCTGCGTGCGGCGCTGGGCACCGCGGCGACCGCGCTGGCGATCATCGTCGCCAGCTGGGGCATCGTCGCCGCGCAGCTGGCCCGGCCGATGGGCATGCTGCCTTGGGAGTCGGCGCTCAAGCTGGGACCGCAGCATGCGTGGACGCTGGCCGGCATGGCCAACTCGGCGGTGGATCTGGCCTGGTTCGGCGCCGGCCTGGTCATCGCCGCGGTATTGTCGCGCTGACTTGTCGCCCCTCTTCGAGGCGGCCACGGGATCGATCCGGTTCTCGCCGAAGGGAGCGGCGCGCAGCCGTCGATGCGCAGGGCGGGTCCCGACCCGCCTCGCCACGGGAACGATCCCTGTGATGGCCGGTCGAGGCCCGCCTTCTCTGCCCCTGCGACGGCGCCGGGCGGGCCGCGGTCAGTGCCCCCCGTCGAGCGCCTTGAGTTCGCCGACCAGCGCGCCGGCGACCTCGGCGCCGTCGCCGTAGAGCATCCGCGTGTTGTCGGCGTAGAACAGCGCGTTCTCGATGCCGGCAAAGCCGGTGCCCTTGCCGCGCTTGATGACGATGACGTTCTTCGAATCGACCACGTCGAGAATCGGCATGCCGTAGATCGGACTGGCCGGATCGGTCTTCGCCACCGGGTTGACCACGTCGTTGGCGCCGATCACCAGCGAGACGTCGGTGTTGGCGAACTCGGGATTGATGTCGTCCATGTCGGCGATCAGGTCGTAGGGCACGCCGGCCTCGGCCAGCAGCACGTTCATGTGCCCGGGCATGCGGCCGGCGACGGGATGGATCGCGAACTTGACCTTGACCCCGCGCTCGATCAGCCGCTGCGCCAGTTCCCAGATCTTGTGCTGGGCCTGCGCGACCGCCATGCCGTAGCCCGGCACGATGACCACGCGTTCGGCATAGGCCATCATCGCCGCGACATCGCCGGCCTCGATCGGTTTCTGCGCGCCCTCGATCGCCTGCGCCTGCCCGCTGGCGCCGAAGCTGGAGAACAGCACGCTGCGGATCGAGCGGTTCATCGCCTTGGCCATCAGCCGGGTCAGCAGGATGCCGGCCGCGCCGACCATCATGCCGGCGATGATCAGCGCCTCGTTGCCGAGCACGTAGCCCTCGAACGCGACCGCCAGCCCGGTGAAGGCGTTGTACAGCGAGATCACCACCGGCATGTCGGCGCCGCCGATCGGCAGCGTCATCAGCACGCCCAGCGCCAGCGCGACGACGAAGAACGCGACGATCGCGGGCATGCCCAGCGCATGGATCACCAGGCCACCGAGCACGACCGCGGCGCCGAACACCGCGAAGTTGAAGAGCTGCTGGCCGGGGAAGGTGTAGCGCTTGTCCATGCGCCCGTCGAGCTTGGCCCAGGCGATCACCGAGCCCGACAGCGCGACCGCGCCGATCAGCGCGCCGAGCACCGCCAGCACCAGGGCGACCCGCCCGGGCGCCGCGCCCTGCTGCGACCAGCGCAGCAGTTCGACCGCGCCGATCGCCGCCGCCGAGCCGCCGCCCAGGCCGTTGTACAGCGCCACCATCTGCGGCATGTCGGTGATCGCGACCTTCTTGCCGGAGATCCACGCCAGCGCGGTGCCGATCGCGATCGCCAGCAGCATCAGGCCGATGTTCTCCAGCCCCGGCACGAACAGCGTCGCGACCGTCGCCAGCACCATGCCGACGCCGGCCCACTGGATGCCCGAGCGCGCGGTCTTCGGCGAGGCCATGCGCTGCAGGCCGAGCAGGAACAGGGTCGCGGCGACCAGATAGCTGACCTGGACCACCACCCCGAGCGCCCCGGCGCCGGTCACGGCGCGTCCCCGGGCGGGCGCTTGCCGCTGGGCTTGAACATCTCGAGCATGCGCTCGGTGACGACGTAGCCGCCGGCCGCGTTGCCCGCGCCCATCAGCACGGCGATGAAGCCGATTGCCTTCTCCAGCGTGGTGTCGGCGTGGCCGAGCACGACCATCGCCCCGATCAGCACGATGCCGTGGATGAAGTTCGACCCAGACATCAGCGGGGTATGCAGGATCACCGGCACCCGCGAGATGATCACATGGCCGGCGATGGCCGCCAGCATGAAGATGTACAGCGCCACGAATCCATCGATCATCATCGGCCCCCGGGGCAGCGGAGCCCGCATCATAACCGCCGGTGAACGCCGCGCCAGCCCGCTGCCGCGCCGCCACCGGCCCGCGTGTCAACCGCCGGCGCATCCGGGCGTTCCCATGGCAGACCCCGTGCACGGCCCCGATGACCCGACAATGGATGGCAGCCATTTCCAGCCCCGACATGCGGACGTATCGCGCGATACGCTGTCGGGCGTGAATGCCCCGATGTCAGCGCCGCCGCCCCAGGCAGAATCCGCCGCCGCGACGGAGCGCCCCGAGCCGGCCACGCTCGAAGCCTTCCTCGGCAGCGTCGAACGCCGCGCCTTCCGTTTCGCCGAACTCGGCCTGCGCAATCGCGACGACGCGCTGGACGCGGTCCAGGACGCGATGGTGCGCATGCTCGGCTATCGCGACCGGCCGGCCGGCGAATGGACACCGCTGTTCTGGACGGTGCTGCGCAGCCGCATCATCGACGTGCAGCGCCGGCGCAAGTTCCGCCTCAGCTGGCTCGGTGATGCGACGGCCGCCGACGGCAGCGACATCGACTGGGCCGACACCGGCCCGGATCCGTCGCGCAGCCACGACAGCCGGGAGGCCTGGCAGCAGCTGTCCGCGGCGCTGGGCCGGCTGCCCGCACGCCAGCGCGAGGCGTTCACGCTGCGCGTACTGGAGGAATTCGACGTCGAGACCACCGCGCGCATCATGGGATGCAGTGCCGGCTCGGTGAAAACCCATCTGTTCCGCGCCCGCGAGGCGCTGCAGACCCAACTGGAGGAATTCCGGTGACTTCGTCCCACGATCCCCTGCACGGTTCCGCCACCGGCGGCGATGCCGGCGACGCCGCCCTGCGCGCGCTGTATCGCGATGCGCAGACCCACATCTCCGGCGGCACGATGGCGCGGCTGCACCAGGCGCGCCATGCCGCATCGCAGAACGCGTCCGCACCGCGCCGGCGCTGGACCTGGCCGGTGGCCGCCAGCTTCGCCGCGCTGTTCGCGCTCGCGGTCGGCATGCAGGTGGTCGCGCCACCCGGCCCGGAAACCGGCACCGCGCCGGCACCCGACGTCATCGCCTCGGTCGATGCGCTGCTGCCCGACCCGGACGGGTTTGACGATGCGGTCGACGACGCGGTCGCCGCGTACGACGAATCCCCCGATTTCTACCTGTGGCTCGCCAGCAACGAAGCCACGCTGCTCGCCCTGGAGTAACCGATGCCGATGTCCGCCCGCTCCCTTCTCCGTCCGCTGCTGCTGGCCGCGCTGCTGCCGGGCATGGCCGGTCTCGCCCTCGCGACCCCGCCGCGCGCGCCGCTGCCGGACTGGGACCGGCTCGATGCCGCGCAGCGCGAGCAGCTGGTCGCCCCGGTCCGCGAACGCTGGAACGGCAGCGACGCGGAGGAACGCGCACGCATGCTCGACCATGCTCGCCGCTGGCAGTCGATGACCCCCGAGCAGCGCGAGAATGCACGCAGCGGCATGCACCGCTGGAAACATCTGCCGCCTGCGCAACAGCGGGAGGCGCGCGCACTCTACGAAAAGCTCAGGACCCTGCCCGAAGCCGAGCGCTCCGCCCTGCGCGAACGCTGGCGGACGATGAGCCCCGAGCAGCGCCGGCAATGGGCGGCCGACAATCCCCCGCCGGCCGAACCGGCACGCCGCGGCAAGCCCTGAGCCTTTCGACGCCGCTACGCGTCGGGCAGATGGCGCGGCCCGTCGCGGCGTTGCGTCATGGCCGACCCGCCTGCCGTCGGAGCATGGCCCTGCGCGTCCGCGCGGGACGCGTTGCCGATGGTCGGGCGTGACGCATGCGAAGGACCCGGGCCCGTGACGCCCGGCCGCATCGCTCAGGCCGCCGCGGCCGCGGGCTCGCGCGGTGGCCAGACCGTCCTGTCGAGCAGTTCGTCGCTCCAGTCCAGCGACACCCCGCCGTCGGCCAGCAGCAACTGCACGAAGTTGTAGAGGTTGCGCGCATACATCTCGCTGGCGTGCAGCGCACCCTGGCTGGCGAGGTGCAGCGGGCCGGCGACCGTCACGCCGCCGACGTCGATCGTCTCGCCCGGCCGGGTCGCCGCGCAGTTGCCGCCGGTCTCGGCGGCCAGGTCGACGATCACGCTGCCGGGTTTCATGCCCGCGACCATCGCCTCGCTGATGATCTTCGGCGCCGGCCGTCCCGGCACCGCCGCGGTGCAGACGACCACGTCGATGCCCTTGAGGTGCTCGGCCAGCCGGCGCTGCTGCTCGGCGCGCTCCTCGTCGGTCAGCTGCCGCGCGTAGCCGCCCTCGCCCGCGGCGCTGACCCCCAGGTCGAGGAAGCGGCCGCCCAGCGACTCGATCTGCTCGCGGGTTTCCGGGCGCACGTCGAACCCTTCCACCTGCGCACCGAGCCGGCGCGCGGTGGCGATCGCCTGCAATCCCGCCACGCCGGCGCCGATGACCAGCACCTTCGACGGCCGGATGGTGCCGGCGGCGGTGGTCAGCATCGGAAAGAACCGCGGCGCCAGTTGCGCGCCGATCAGCACCGCCTTGTAGCCGGCCATGCCGGCCTGCGAGCTGAGGATGTCCATCGCCTGCGCACGGGTCGTGCGCGGCAGGCGTTCGAGCGGGAACGCGACCAGGCCGCCGTCGACGATCGCCTGGCCGCGCGCCGCATCCGCCTCGGGCTGCAGCGCGCCGACCAGCACCGCGCCGCGCTTCAGCGTGGCCAGCAGCGCCGGCGATGGCGGCTGCACGCACAGCACGATGTCGGCATCGGCCAGCGCCGCGCTTGCGTCGTCGACCAGGGTCGCACCCGCCTCGGCGTAGGCCTCGTCGGCGAGACTCGCGCCGTTGCCGGCACCGCGCTGCACGCGCACCCGCGCGCCCGCGGCGACGAACTTGCGGCAGGTTTCGGGCGTCAACGCGACCCGGCGTTCGCCGTCCAAGGTCTCGCGCGCCACTCCGATGTCCACGCTCATGTCGGGCTTCTCCTCGCAGTCGGGCCCATCCTAAAGCACCGTCGCGGTGATTTCCCGCCGCCGGTGCACGGCCCGCCCGGCGGCGATCAACCCGCCGCGCGCGCCTGCCGTGCCATGTCCTGCAGCACCGCGGCGACCGCGCCGCCGGCATCGCGCGGCTGCAGCACGCTCCTGCGCACCATCGCACGCAGCGCGCCCGGGGTGAGCAGGTGCGCCTTCGCGCCGCCGGCATTGACCAGCAGGCAGGCGCCGGTCAGCGGACTGCACCAGGCCAACCGCAGCTGCCGGTCAGGTCCGTCGACATCGCGCTGCAGGAAACGCTGCCCTTCGACGATCTCGAATGCGTCCGCACCGGCATCGACATCGGCGCCGGCCGGCCCGGCCTGCGGCGTCGCCTGTGCATCGTCGTCGCCGGCGAGCGCGATGATCTCGTGCACGCGGCGCGGCGTCGCCGGGGTGGCATGCGCGGAGACCAGCGCGGCGATCTGCGCCTCGGTCGCCGCCTCGTCGAGCCCGCACTGCCGGCAGCAGGTGCGCAATGCGGGCAGGATCGCCAGCAGCCGGTCGGCGATCTCGTCGCCGGAGGCGCGCAGCGCCAGCGCATCGGTGCCGACCAGGGCATCGCCCAGCGCGCGCAGTTCCTCGTGCCGCGGCGACCCGGCGCCGTCGCGCAGCCAGGTCTGCACCAGCGCCTGGCGCCACTGGGCATCAAGGAAGGTCGCGGTCGCGTCGAGCACCTCCCGGCCCTGCAGGCAGGCGCGCAGCGCGGCGTCGGCATCGCGCCGGGCCGCGTCCAGCCGTTCGCGCCCGCGGATCGCCTGCCAGGTCCGCCGCTCGCCGGCCTCGGCGCGGCGACGCACCGGCGCCATGCCCGCGTCGATCTGCGCCAGCCCCCGGGCGAACACGGTGACGTCGCCCGGCGCGGCACGCACGATCTCGTCGGCGACGCGATCGGCCAGTGCATGCGCGCCCGCCGCATCGTCCGGATCGGCGCCGTCCCACAGCTCCAGCAACTGCGACAACAGCTGCATCGCCGGCGGCGGCGGGTCATCGAACAGGCGCGGGTCCTCCAGCGCGAAATACAGGTAAGGCAGGGTCAGGATCGACAGCTTCCGCAGCGCCTCCGGCGACAGCATGTGGCGCGCCGCCAGCGCATCGAACAGGCGCCCGACCACGTCGATCGCGTCGTCCTGTTCCGGCGTCAGGTCGACATCGCGCTGCTCGATGCCGAGCTGGCCGGCCACCGCATACAGGCCCGCGCGCATCCGCGTCGAATGCCGCGCCGCGGGCCCGGGCAGCGTCCCGTCGGCCTGCAGCAGTCCCAGCGTGGACATGAACTCGGCCTGGCGGAAGAACCGGCCCGGTTGCACCCGGTCCGCCTGCGCGGACGTGCGCACGCGTCGCGCGTGGGTGCGCAGCAGCGCACCGCGTGGCCCGTCGCCGGCCGCGGCGCCGTGCGCCGACCCGCTGCGCTGCCAGGCCGCGTCGGTCGCCGCGACCACGTTGCCGCGCTCCCAGCCCGTGCCGTGGACAGCGACGACATCGTCGTTTCCGCCGCGGGCGACCAGCGAGGCATGGTCGTTGCCGCTGGCCATCGCATGCCCGGCTTCGGCCAGGTACGCATTGCACCACTCGTACAGGGGACCGAGGTGCGATTCCAGCAGCTTCTCGTGGTGGCGCAGCAGCGACTGGCGCAATCCGGGCGTGCAGTCCTGCGGCGTGAACGCGGCCAGGAACGCGTCGACGACGTGCTGCGGCGCCATCGGGTTGGTCGGGCGCTGCCCGGTCTGCAGGCGCGCGGCCAGCGACAGCAGCCGCTTGTCGATGACGTCGCGCACGTAGGCGAAGCGCTTGTCCAACGCCTCGGCGACCGGCTGCCCGATCAGTTGCGCCTGCAGTTCGTCGTCGGACACCAGCGCGAACCCGGACACCACCCGCGCCGCCGGCGGGTGCGGCCACGCCGCGAACGCCTCGCCCAGCGACTTCTGCCAGCGCTGCTCGTGGTCCATGAGTTCGGCGCCGAGGATCGCCAGGTTGGTCAGGGCCTCCGCGACGCCGGCGGGCGCCGGCCGGTTGGCCTGCACGGCATCGGCCTGCAGCGCGGCCAGGCGCGCGCGCTCGCCGCGCACGGTCTCGCCGAGCAGCGGCCCGAGCCTTGCGAACGTCTCCCGGCGCAATACGTCGACGACCTGCGCCGGCGCATCCTGCCGCGCGCCGTCGCCATGGCTTCCGTATGTCCGTGCTCCGGGCATCGTGCCCACCTCGCCCCAGGGGATCGTCAGCGCGACATTATCGTACGCGGGCGTGACGGTCTGCGCGGGAGCGGGGGCAGTGGACGTCGCCCGGCCCGCAAGGCCGGCGACGGCGGCGGACGGCGCCGCGGATCAGCCGACCGCCTGGTCCGCGGGCGCGGCGTCGTTGGCCGCGTTGAGCTGTTGCCACAGGTGCTTCATCGCCTCGTCGAACGGCGCGTCGACCGCGCGGATCTCGGCGCGGCCGGCACCGACCATCGCCGCGAGCTCCTCGGGCGAGACCACCATCCGGCGTGCGCCACGCCGGTTGACGAGCAGCAGGCGCGCGGTCAACGGGCTGATCCAGGCCACGCGCGCGGCCGACTCGCGGCCGTTCGCGTCGATCAGCCGCAGCCCCTGCCCCACGCGCAGCTGGCGCATGCGCGCGGCGACCGTCGGGTCGAAGTCGAGGGTATCGCTGCCGCCGGCGACGTGCAGCGCGGGATCATCGTCGGCGTCTTCGGTCGCCTCCTCCGGCGGTTGCGGCACGTACACGCGGCGTAGCGTATCCGGCAGTGCCAGCGCGGCGATGATCCGCGCCATCGCGTCGCGCGCGGCATTGGCGTCCATGCCGCAGCTGGAATAGCAGTCGCCCAGCGGGACCTGCAGGGCCAGCAGTTCGTCGGCCACCGCGCCGCCGAGCGCCAGCGCGGCGTCGGCGTCGACCTGCACCATCGCATCGCCGACGCCGATCGCGGCGAGATGCCGCGCCGAATCCGGGCCGTCGCGCAGCCAGGTCCGGGTCAGGTGGTGGCGCCAGTGGCGGTCGAGGAACAGGGCCACCACCGCGGTCAGCGGGCGTTCGCGCAGCCGCGACGCGACCAGGTCGTCGACGCTGCGGCGCGCCTGCTGCAGGCGTTCGCGCCCGTGGATCGCCTCGGCGGCGCGGCGTTCGGCGACCTCCGCGCGGCGCCGCTGCTGGTCGAGCCGCTGGCGCAGTTCGGTCGCGGCCAGCTCGAACACCGCCTGATCGTCCCGGTATTCCTCGACCACGCGGTCGACGACGCGCCCGGTGTGCTGCAGCGTGTCGCGGTCCTGCGGGGTCTCGCCGGCGTTGCCGTCGCAGGCCTCGGTCACCGCGTCGAGCAGCCTGCGCGCCGGGTGCGCGCGCTGGTTGAACATCGAATCGTCGGTCAGCGCGACCTTCAGGTAGGGCACGACCAGACGGCCGTAGATGTCGCGCGCCTGCTGCAGCAGGTCGTTGGCGTCGAACAGCGACTGGAACAGGATGCCGACCAGGTCGATGGCATCCTCGTCGTCGCGGCTGAGCGGCGTGCGCTCCGGGTCGACGCCGAGCTCGCGCAGCCCGCGCAGCAGCTGGTCGCGGATCACGTCCGACAACGGCCGCCGGTCCTCGCCGACCAGCGCGCGCGCATACGGCGCCGGGTCGTCGTTCTGCAGCATCGTGGTGACGCTGAGCAGTTGCGACATGCTCAGGACGTTGCCGACGCCATCCGCGCCATGCTCGCCCGCCGGCACCTGCGCCGCGGCCGCAAGCCTGCGCTCGCGCCAGGTGTGGAGCTGTTCGCGCACCAGGTCGCGGTAGCCGTGCACCGGTGCCGCGGCACCCGCGGCCTGGTCCTGGCCCTGCTCGTGGGCGGCAAGGACCTGCATCAGTCCTGCCGACAGCGGGCCATAGCCGGCACTGCCCGCCGCCGTGGCCGCGTCCGCGGACAGCTGCGCGGGCGCCGCCTGCAACGGGGCGACGACGCCGCCATCGGGAATCCATTCGTTCTCCACGGCGCCGGCGGGCGCCGCGTCATGGGCCGGCCGCGCCACGCGCTGCTGCGGATGGGGAGCGGAGCGCGCGCCCGCCGCGTGGCCACCGATCGACGCGGCATCCAGCGTGGCGTTCGCACGCTCGTAGACCTCGCCGAGGATCGCCGGCAGCCGCTTGTCGAACTGGCGGAAGACCATCGTGCGCAGGCCCGGCGGCAGTTCGTCGGCCTCGAACAGGCGCATGAACGCTTTCACCGGTACCTCGGGGCGCAGCGGATTGGCATGCGCGCCGCGGATGCCAAGCTGGGCCGCCAGCACCTGCAGACGGTCGTCGAGCGTCGCCAGCGGGTGCAGGAACTGGTGGTCCATCAGCTCGACGATCTGCTGGCCGGCCAGATGCACTTCCAGCTGTCCTTCCGACATCAGGCTCAGCGAATCGCGGACCTCGCGCTCGGCGCTGTCGGCCAGCCACAGGTCGAACTCGCGCTCGATCGACTTGCGGAAACGTGTCGCCAGTTCCAGCGCGCGGTGGCTGAGATCGAGCACCGCCACCCGGTCGTCCTGCGCGGCCATGTAGTCGTGGCCGGCCAGCGCCGCCAGCCGCACCTGTTCCTCGATCCCGCTCCAGAAGCCCGACAGCACCCCGCCCAGCTCGGTCACCGCGTCGTGGCGCAGAGTCTCGAGCACGCGTGCGGCACCGGGCGGTGGGGCCGCGCGCGTACCGCTTGCCACGGCGATGTCGTCGTAGTGCGTCATTTGGGGGACAATCGGGGGACGGGGCAAACTGCCCCGGCAACAAGATTCCCGAAGCTGCCTGACAGGTCTGTGACGATACTCCCAAATAGTGAATGCGACGCGCTGTCGGCGCTCGATGCCCGGCGCTCGGTGCCGGCCGCGCAGCTCGGCTTTCCGGGCCCTGACGATGCCACCCTGCTGCGCATGCTGCGCGCCGCGTCGCGGGTGCCCGACCACGGCAAGCGGGTGCCGTTCCGCTTCATCCGCATCGCCGGCGAGGCCCGCGACCGCCTCGGTGCGCTGGCCGAGGCGCGGCTGCTGGAACGCGAGCCCGATGCCGGCGACGGTGCGCGCGAGAAGGCGCGGCACCGGTTCTCGCATGCGCCGCTGGTGATCGCGGTGGTCGCGGTGTTCGACCCGGACGACACCGCGATCCCCGCGCAGGAGCGCCTGCTGACCGCCGGCTGCGTCTGCTTCGCCCTGCTGCAGGCCGCGCAGGCACTCGGCTTCGGCGCGGTCTGGCTGACCGGCTGGGCCGCCGACGACGGCACCATGACCGGCGCGCTCGGCATCGGCGTGCAGGAGCGCATCGTCGGCTTCATCCACATCGGCACGCCCGCGCGCGAATCCCCCGAGCGCGAGCGGCCGGACCCGGCCGCGCTGCTGACCGACTGGCACGGCAGCTGAGCGCGGTGGCCGCGGACGATCCGATGGCGCGGCGTCCTCCCGAGGCGCCGCTGGTGCTGGTCGACGCCAGCCTCTACGTGTTCCGCGCCTGGCATTCGCTGCCCGACGAGTTCCAGGACCGCGACGGCTGGCCGACCAACGCGGTGCACGGCTTCGCGCGCTTTCTCGCCGAACTGCTGGAACGCGAACGGCCACGGCACATCGCGGTCGCGTTCGACGAGGCGCTCGACAGCTGTTTCCGCAACCGCCTCTATCCCGCCTACAAGGCCAACCGGCCGCCGGCGCCCGAGGCGCTGCGCCGCCAGTTCGTGCACTGCAAGGCGCTGTGCCGCGCGCTGGGCCTGATCGTGCTGGCCGATGCCGAATACGAGGCCGACGACCTCATCGGCAGTGCGCTGCATGCCGGACGCGCGCGGGCGCACCGCGGCGTCATCGTCTCGGCCGACAAGGACCTCTCGCAGCTGCTGCAGGGCAACGACGAGCAATGGGACTTCGCCCGCGGCCTGCGCTGGGGCGCGGCCGGCGTGCGTGCACGCCATGGCGTCGAGGCGCACCAGATCGCCGACTATCTGGCGCTGTGCGGCGATGCGATCGACAACATCCCGGGCGTGCCGGGCATCGGCAGCAAGACCGCGGCCAGCCTGTTGCACCATTTCGGCACGCTCGATGCGCTGATCGAACGCGTCGACGAGATCCAGTACCTGCGCTTCCGCGGCGCCGGCCAGGCCGGCGCGAAGCTCAAGCTGCACCGCGAGGCCGCGCTGCTGTACCGGCAGTTGACGACCATTGCCCGCGACGCGCCGCTGGGCGAGGCCGCGCACGGGTTCGCGCGCCGCGCAGGCGATGCCGACGCACTGGGCGCGCTGTGCGAGACCCTGCGCTTCGGTCCGCTGACCCGGCGCCGGCTGCACGCCGCCGCCGGGCTGGCCTACGCGCCGGGATGAAGGCCGCCGGACCGGCAGGCCGGCGCGCGGACCATGACGCGCCATTTCCATGCGCTGGCGTTAGCATCGGCGCATGAGCAACCGACCCGACGCCGACGACGGCACCGAACTCCTCTACCAGGGCGACTGGCTGCGCCTGGTCCGCCACGGCAAATGGGAGTCGTGCGAGCGCACCCATGGCCGCGACGGGCTCGCGGTGCTGGTCATCGCGGTCACGCCGGCCGACGAGGTGCTGTTCGTCGAGCAGTACCGCATGCCGCTGGGCGCGCGCACGATCGAAATGCCCGCCGGGCTGGTCGGCGACGACCACGACGACGACTCGCTGGAGGAAGCGGCGCGGCGCGAGCTGATCGAGGAGACCGGCTGGTCGCCCGGCCGCGTCGACGTGCTGCTGACCGGGCCGACCTCGGCCGGCATGAGCAACGAGCGCATCGCCTTCGCCCGTGCCCGCGATCTGACCCGGGTCGGCGACGGCGGCGGCGTCGCCGACGAGGACATCACCGTGCACGCGATCCCGCGCAGCGAGGCTGCCGCATGGCTGATGCGCAAGCACGCCGAGGGCTTCGAGCTCGACCTCAAGCTGTGGGCCGGGCTGTGGATGATCGAGTTCAACCCGGACGGGTCGCCGGCGGGTTGAAGGCGTGGCGGGTCGGACGGAACCCGCCGCCCGATCAGGCCTTCTTGAGGAACTCCGTCCGCAGCACCAGGCCCTTGACCTTCTCGGCGTTGCACTCGATCAGGTCGGCGTCGTCGGTCAGGCGGATGTTCTTGACCAGCGTGCCGCGCTTGAGGGTCACGCTGGTGCCCTTGACCTTGAGGTCCTTGACCAGCGTCACCGCATCGCCGTCGGCGAGCACGGTACCGTTGCTGTCCTTGACCACGATCGTCTCTTCGTCGCTCATTCCCGTTCCTTGCAATGCGTTCAGGCGAACGCGTCTGTGGCGCGCACCAGCGCGTCGATGTTCTCGGCCTCGAACGCGGAATGGCCCGAGGCCGGCGTGATCACCAGTTGCGCCTTCGGCCAGGCCTTGTGCAGGTCCCAGGCGTTCTGCACCGGGCACACCACGTCGTAACGGCCATGGACGATGACGCCGGGGATGTCGACGATGCGGTAGGCGTCGCGCAGCAGCTGGTCGTCGACTTCGAAGAAGCCGCCATTGACGAAGTAGTGGTTCTCGATGCGGGCGAAGGCCAGCGCGAACTGCGCGTCGGCATGGCTGTCGGCGAAGCCCTCGTCGATGTGCAGGAAGCTGGTCGCGCCTTCCCACACGCTCCAGGCCCGTGCCGCGGCCAGCCGCGTGGCTTCGTCGTCGCTGGTCAGGCGCTTGTGGAACGCGGCGATCAGGTCGCCGCGCTCGGCCTCGGGGATCGCCGCGACGTAACGCTCCCAGGCTTCGGGGAACAGCCGCGACGCGCCCTGCTGGTAGAACCATTCCAGTTCCCAGCGCCGCAGCATGAAGATCCCGCGCAGCACCAGCTCGGTGACGCGGCGCGCGTGGGTCTGCGCGTAGGCCAGCGCCAGCGTCGAGCCCCAGGAACCACCGAACACCTGCCACTGGTCGATGCCCAGGTGCTCGCGCAGCCGCTCGATGTCGGCGACGAGATCCCAGGTGGTGTTGTCGACCAGGTCGGCATGCGGCGTCGAACGCCCCGCGCCGCGCTGGTCGAACAGCACGATCCGGTACTTCGCCGGGTCGTGGAAACAGCGCATCTTCGGCGTGCAGCCACCGCCGGGCCCCCCGTGCAACAGCACCACCGGCTTGCCTTTCGGATTGCCGCACTGCTCGTAGTAGAGCGCGTGGCGGCCACCGACGGCGAGGGTGCCGGTGTCGAAGGGTTCGATCTGGGGATAGAGCTGTCGCATGCGGGCAAATCCGGGAAAAACACCGGCGTGCAGTCTATCAGCCCGCCGCCGGGGCTCCGCCGGCTTCCCGGCCGATGCGGCCAAGCGTGACCCGGTCGCGCTGCTCCAGGTCGCGGGCCGTGGCGATGTCGTCGAAGCCGTGCCCGCGCATCAGTGCACGGACCTCCGCGCCCTGCTCGAAGCCGTGTTCGAGCAGCAGCCAGCCGCCCGCACGCAGGTGTTCCGGGGCGCCGGCGACCAGCACGCGGATCGCATCGAGCCCATCGTGCCCGGACGCCAGCGCCGACGACGGCTCGAAGCGCAGGTCGCCCTGCTGCAGGTGCGCGTCGCGCGCGGCGATGTAAGGGGGATTGCTGGCGATGACATCGAAGCGCTCGCCGGCCAGCGGCGCGAACCAGTCGCCATGACGGAATTCGACCCGCCCGGGCGCGTGGGCGATCGCATTGGCACGCGCGACATCGAGCGCGGCGGCGCTGGCGTCGGTGGCGACGACGGCGACGTCATCGCGTTCGCGCGCGACCGCCAGTGCGATCGCGCCGCTGCCGGTGCCGAGGTCGGCGAAGCGCACGCCCTGCGCATGCGGCAGGCGTGCCAGCGCCAGCTCCACCAGCAGTTCGGTTTCCGGACGCGGGATCAGCGTATCGGGCGTGACCGCCAGGTCCAGCGTCCAGAAGCCGCGCCGGCCGGTCAGATAGGCGACCGGCTCACCGGCCGCGCGCCGTTCGACCAGCGCCTCGAACCGCGCGGCGAGCCCAGGTGGCGCGGCATCGGTGGCATGCGCGAACAGCCAGCCCGGCGACTGCCCGGCGGCATGCGCGAGCAGCCAGCGCGCGTCGAGCGGGTCGATGCGGGCACCGGCCGCGCGCAGCAGTGCGTCCAGCGAAAGGGGCGGCGTGGTTTCCATGGCCGCACATCGTAGCCGCGCACGGAACGGATGCGGCGGCGGCCTGACGGGGAGCGGCCGTGGATACCGCGCCACAAGAAAGCCGGGAGCGGTTTCCGGCATCGCGCAAGCGTTGGCCCGAAGGGTCGCCGCCATCGGCGGCAGGCCACAAAAAAATGAAGGCGGCCGAAGCCGCCTTCAAAATTCCGTGACGCGTGTGGGAGGGAGGTACGGACACGGAACCGGGTGTGCGGCCTGGGCCGCCTGGAGCGCGCCGGGTGTCCGATGTTGCGAGAGCACCTGCGCGATCCCTTGCCATCGATATTGCTGCAGCGCACCAATGATTGCAAGTCCGGATCGCGGTCCAGGCCATTGAAATTTCCAATCGCATACCGATAGTCAAGGTCTATCGATAGAATATCTATTATCGATTTTACATATCGATAGGCGCCATCTAAGCTTCTCCCCAGCCGGCACCCCGGCCCGACGGTTCCGACCGTTCCGCCTCCCCTTCCTGCAGGAGTTTCCATGTCCCTCATCAACACCGAAGTCCAGCCGTTCAAGACCACCGCATTCCAGAACGGCGAGTTCATCGAAGTCACCAACGACAGCCTGAAGGGCAAGTGGTCGGTCGTGATCTTCATGCCGGCCGCCTTCACCTTCAACTGCCCGACCGAGGTCGAGGACGCCGCCGACAACTACGCCGAGTTCCAGAAGGCCGGCGCCGAGGTCTACATCGTCACCACCGACACCCACTTCTCGCACAAGGTCTGGCACGAGACCTCGCCGGCGGTCGGCAAGGCCCAGTTCCCGCTGGTCGGCGATCCGACCCACCAGCTGACCAAGGCGTTCGACGTCTACATCCCGGAAGAAGGCCTGGCGCTGCGCGGCACCTTCATCGTCAACCCGGACGGCGTGATCAAGACCCTGGAAATCCACGACAACGCCATCGCCCGCGACATCTCCGAAACCCTGCGCAAGCTCAAGGCCGCGCAGTACGTCGCCGCCCACCCGAACGAGGTCTGCCCGGCCAAGTGGAAGGAAGGCGAGAAGACCCTGGCGCCGTCGCTGGACCTGGTCGGCAAGATCTGATCCACGGACCGGATCCGGGGACGCCACGCTTCCCCCGACCGCGCGCACCGGGCCACGACGCCACGGTGCGCGCCATCCCCATCCCCGCGTCGCGGCGGATGGGGGTGAACCGGAGCCGGCATCGCCGATGCAGGTTGCGGTTCACCCCTCTCCCCCTCCCGGATGCGCCGCCTGGCGACGCGTCACGGGCACCCCAACCCCGATGTCAGGAGCAGTCCATGTTGGAAGCCGATCTCAAAGCCCAGCTCAAGGGCTACCTGGAGCGCGCCAAGCGCCCGATCCACATCATCGCCTCGATCGATGACGGCGAGAAATCGCGCGAACTGCTGTCCCTGCTCGACGACCTCAAGGACGCCAGCCCGAAGATCACCGTCGACACCGGCGGCGACGATGCACGCCGCCCGTCGTTCGCGCTGACCTCGCCCGGCCACGACATCCACCTGCGCTTCGCCGGCCTGCCAATGGGCCACGAGTTCACGTCGCTGGTCCTCGCCCTGCTGCAGGTCGGCGGCCACCCGTCGAAGGCCGCGCAGGAGACGCTGGAGCAGGTCGCCGCGCTCGAGGGCGACTACGACTTCGAGACCTACTATTCGCTGTCGTGCCAGAACTGCCCGGACGTGGTGCAGGCGCTGAACCTGGCCGCGGTGCTGAATCCGCGCATCCGCCATACCGCGATCGACGGCGCGCTGTTCCAGGACGAGGTCGAGGCGCGCGAGATCATGTCGGTGCCGACGGTGTTCCTCAACGGCCAGCCGTTCGACCAGGGCCGGATGACGCTGGAGCAGATCGTCGCCAAGCTCGACACCGGCGCCGCGGCGCGCGAGGCGGCGAAGATCGCGCAGAAGGATGCCTTCGACGTGCTGGTGGTCGGCGGCGGCCCCGCCGGCGCCGCGGCGGCCGTGTACGCCGCGCGCAAGGGCATCCGCACCGGCGTCGCCGCCGAGCGCTTCGGCGGCCAGGTGCTCGACACCATGGCGATCGAGAACTTCATCTCGGTCAAGGCGACCGAGGGACCGAAGCTGGCGGCCGCGCTGGAGCAGCACGTGCGCGAGTACGAGGTCGACATCATGAACCTGCAGCGTGCGACGCAGCTGGCCCCGGCCGGCGACGACGGCCTGATCGAGGTCAAGCTCGAGAACGGCGCGTCGCTGAAGTCCAGGACCGTGATCCTGTCCACCGGCGCGCGCTGGCGGCAGATGAACGTGCCCGGCGAGGACCAGTACCGCAACAAGGGCGTTGCCTACTGCCCGCACTGCGACGGTCCGCTGTTCAAGGGCAAGCGCGTGGCGGTGATCGGCGGCGGCAACTCCGGCGTCGAAGCGGCGATCGACCTGGCCGGCATCGTGGCCCATGTGACCCTGATCGAGTACGACGCGCAGCTGCGCGCCGACGAGGTGCTGCAGCGCAAGCTGCGCAGCCTGCCCAACGTGCGCATCATCACCAGCGCGCAGACCACCGAGGTGCTGGGCGATGGCAACCGGGTCAATGGCCTGGTGTACAGGGACCGGGTTGGCGGCGACAGCCACCGGCTCGAGCTGGAGGGCGTGTTCGTGCAGATCGGCCTGCTGCCCAATACCGAATGGCTCAAGGGTGTGGTCGAGCTGTCGCCGCGCGGCGAGATCGTCGTCGACGCGCGCGGCCAGACCTCGGTGCCGGGCGTGTTCGCAGCCGGCGACGCCACCATCGTGCCCTACAAGCAGATCGTCATCGCGATGGGCGAAGGCTCGAAGGCGGCGCTGGGCGCGTTCGACCACCTGATCCGCGCCTCCGCGCCGGTCCAGGCCGAAACCGAGGCCGCGTGAGCGGCCGCGGCGCAACGCCCCCCCGGATCGCCTGCCGGCGCCAATCGCCGGCAGGCTTCCGCCGTTGCCTGTCGCTGGAAGGCCACCGGTGAACCTGCGCGACCTGAAGTACTTCGTCGCGCTGGCCGACCACCTTCATTTCGGCCGTGCCGCCGCGGCCTGCTTCGTCAGCCAGCCGACGCTGTCGACGCAGATCCGCAAGCTCGAGGAGGAACTCGGCGCGCCACTGGTCGAGCGCGCGCCGCGCAAGGTCATGCTGACGCCGACCGGCCTGCTGGTGGCCGAGCGCGCGCGTCGCATCGTCGGCGACGTCGAGCAGATGAAGGAAGCCGCGCGACGCAACATGGATCCCGAAGCCGGCACCCTGCGCCTGGGCATGTTCCCGACGCTGGGGCCCTACCTGCTACCGCACGTGGTGCCGGCGATCCGCACGCGCTTTCCGCAGCTGGAATTGCTGCTGATCGAGGAGAAGAGCGACGTGCTGCTGGCGCAACTGCGCGAGGGCCGGCTGGATGCCGCGCTGCTGGCGCTGCCGGTCCACGACGAACATCTGCACATCGAGCCGCTGTTCGAGGAACCGTTCGTACTCGCGGTGCCGGACCATCATCCGCTTGCGGGCCATGCCCCCCTGCGGCTGGCTGACCTCTCCGACCAGCGCCTGCTGCTGCTCGAGGACGGCCACTGCCTGCGCGACCAGGCGCTGGACGTCTGCCACCTGGCCGGGGCCAGCGAGAAATCCGGCTTCCAGGCCACCAGCCTGGAGACCCTGCGGCAGATGGTCGCCGCCAATGTCGGCGTGACCCTGCTGCCGATGCTGGCGGTGCAGCCGCCGGTGGCGCAGTCGCCGGACATCCGCCTGGTCGGTTTCGCCGACGACCCGCCGCCCAGCCGGCGCATCGCGATGGTCTGGCGCCGGAGTTCGGCGATGTCGGCCTTCCTCGGCGACCTGGCCGGGCTGTTCAGGGCATTGCCGGCGGATCTGCTGCGCATGCCTGCGCAGGACTGACGCCATCGCGCACGGGCTGCATTCCCGGCACAATCTCCTCGAGCGGCGCCCTGCGCCGCTTTTCTTTGCATCCACGAGGAGATCCCGATGTCATCGCAATCCCAGAGCGGCCTGCCGCCGTCGAGTGCCACCCCCGCCATCCGCATTTCCGCGCACGACGTCGCCCGCCTGGAGGCCATGCTCGACGCACCGGCCCTGCGCGGCAACGCCGCGGCGGCCGCGCTGCAGCGCGAACTCGACCGCGCCGACGTCCTGCCGCCCGGCGAGGTACCCGCCGACGTGGTCGGCATGCACAGTACCGTCGAATGCGTCGACGAACACGACGGCGCCGCGCACGCCCTGACCCTGGTCTACCCGCACGAGGCCGATGTCGACACCGGCCGCGTGTCGGTGCTCGCACCCGTGGGCAGCGCCCTGCTCGGCCTGTCTGTCGGCCAGCAGATCGACTGGCCCGCCAGCGGGGGGCGCACGCTGCGCCTGCGCGTGACCGCGGTGACGCCGGCCGCCACCTGACCGCGGCGACGAAGCCACGCGGCAACAGCCGGGCACGACAGCCGGCAACCACACGGCTGCCACGCCATCGCCGGCAGCCGCGCGCCCGGGACACCAGCGCACGACGGCGCAGGCAACAGGGCTGCGCGCACGGCGCCCTTGACGGGCGGACGCATCGAACGCAGCGGCGACAACTGCGGCAGCCACACATGGCCGCCGCAGTGCGTGCCGGCTACAGCGTCAGTCCGACCGGACAGGCCACACCGGTTCCACCCAGTCCGCAATAGCCACCCGGATGCTTGTGCAGGTACTGCTGGTGCTCGTCCTCGGCGTAGTAGAACGGCGGCGCGTCCTCGCGCAGCTCGGTCGTGATCGCCGGCAGGCCAGCCGCCTGCAGCCGCGCCTGGTAGGCATCGCGGCTGCGCGTGGCCAGCGCGAACTGCGCCGGCGTGGTGCAATACAGCGCCGAGCGGTACTGGGTGCCGACATCGTTGCCCTGGCGCATGCCCTGGGTCGGGTCGTGGTTTTCCCAGAAGGTCTGCAGCAGGGTCTCGAAGGCGATGCGCGCCGGGTCGTAGACCACCAGCACGATCTCGGCATGCCCGGTCCGGCCGGAGCAGACCTCGCGATAGGTCGGGTTCGGGGTCACGCCACCGGCATAGCCGACCGCGGTCGTGACCACGCCCGGCAGCGGCCAGAACTTGCGTTCGGCGCCCCAGAAGCAGCCCATGCCGAACAGCACGCGTTCGAGCCCGTCGAAATCGCCGCGCAGCGGCTGGCCGTTGACCGCATGCACGTTGTGCAGCGGCAGCGGCGTGTCGCGGCCGGGCAAGGCGTCCTGCGGCTGCGGCAACCGCTGTTTCCATGCTCCGATTCCCAACATGCCGGTCTCCTGGTCGCGCGGGACTGCGCCCTGTCAGCATGCGGGCACGCCGGCAGGCTTCAAGGGCGGATGCGTGCTGCCGGCCGCCGGGCGCATGTGTCCGGCGTCCTGCTCAGCTGAAGATGGCCGGCGCGGCCTGCACGCAGTTGCGGCCCTGGCGCTTGGCCGCGTACAGCGCCTTGTCCGCGCGGGCGATCGTCTCGGCCGGCGTGCGTTCGCCGGCATGGCGGGTGGCGATGCCGATACTCACCGTCAGGCCGAACCGCAGGCCGTCGTGACGGACCTCGAGATTCTCGACCGCGGCCCGCATGCGCTCGCCGATCACTCGCGCCGCGGCGCCGTCGAGGCCGGGCAGCACGACCACGAACTCCTCGCCGCCGTAGCGGCCGAGCATGCCGTCTTCGGGCAGGGCGCCGCGCAGCGCCTGCGCCACGTGCCGCAGGCAGTCGTCGCCGCAGGCATGGCCGAAGCGGTCGTTGACCGACTTGAAGTGGTCCAGGTCGACGAACAGCACCGAGATCGGATGGCCGTCGCGCGCGCCCTCGATGAAGGCACGCTCGATCCAGCTGTCGATGGTGCGCCGGTTCATGCTGCCGGTCAGCGCGTCCATCTCCGCCGACCTGCGCAACCGGATCGCGGCCATGGCCTGCTCGATATGCAGATGGGTGACCCGCAGCAGTTCGCCGGCGATCGACATCTCGTCGTCGCTGAAGCCCTCGCCGCCGGCGCGCCGGAGCAGCAGCACGCCCCAGCCCGGCGCGCGGGCCGGCAACGGCAACAAGGCTTCGACCGCGACGCCCGGGGCGCCAGCCATCGTGCCCACCGGCTGCTGCAGGGCGAGCCCACCGGTGGCCTGCCGACGCAGGTTCAGGCCACGGCGCTCGAGTTCCGACCCGACCGCATGCAGGATGCCGGGCGGCTCGACCAGCAGGTGGTCGCGGCCGTGGAATCCGTGTGCGGCGACGATGCACGCGTCGCTGGGCACCAGCGGCAGCAGGTGGTCGATCATCAGCCGCAGGCCATGCGACGGAATGTCGGTGGCTTCCAGCCCGCCCAGCCGCATCTGCAACGCGGTCGACAGATCCGCTCGGCCCGCCTCCCAGCGCATGCGGCGCTCGGTCTCCATGCGGGCCAGGCGGTCGCGGTCGCGCTGGTCGCGGTAGTCGGCGATGCGCCCGACCAGCGCCATGCCCAGGGTCAATGCGAAGATGACCGCGGGCCCCTGGTAGACCAGATGCAGCACCGGCGCATCGGGCAGCAGACGGCTGTCGGCCAGTTCGATCCAGGCACTGCTGACCAGGCCCAGCAGACAGACCGACAACAGCAGCCATGCCAGCGACATGCGACGACGGACGGCATCGACCAGCATCGCAACGCCGGCCAGGCCGCCCACGCCCCATGCCAGCGTCGTCAGCATCCGCAGCGGCGCTGCCAGCACCGGCAGGTTCAACAGGCACAGCAGCATCAGCACGACCAGCAGCATCGCGCCACCACGCAGCAGTCCGGCGAACCGCGCCGGCATCGCACCGGGGAACGCGTAGATCCGGACCATCCACAGCCAACTGCCCGTATAGCCCAGCACCAGCGTCAGCAACCCCTGCACGCCCCAGTGGCCGAACACACGCAAGCCCGGCAGCCCGTACAGATGGCCATTCAGACCCAGCAGCAGCAGGAACAGCACGACGATGAAGCCGAACAGCGCGAGGAACACCCGGTCGCGCGATGCGTAGGCCAGCGCCAGCGCCAGCGCCGCGAGCACCAGCAGCCCGCCATAGACCGCACCGGCCAGGGCCACGCCGGAGCGCTCCATGCGGCGGATGTCCGCCGTGCGCGCGACCAGCACGGGACTGATCACGGCGCGCGACGGTCCGTGCACCTCCAGCGTCAGCTCGACCGGCCCCTCCAGCCCTGCGGGCAGCACGAAGCCGTACCCGGTCGGCAGCACGCCCTCGTCGCGGCCCCAGGCGAAGAACCCGAGCACCTCGCTCGACCAGCCCCGCGAGTCGTGCAACTGCAGCGACGCCGCGGGGTCGCGCGGCATCCAGACCGCCCAGCGGCCACCGTCGGCGCTGCCGGCGGGCAGCACGAACCGCAGCCGCGTGCGCGAGACATCGCCGCCGGGATCGTCGGCGGCGCCCGCCAACGGCGTGACCGCCACCGGCACCAGCTCGCCGGGGCGCAACTGGGTCGAGGCCAGCAGCGCCGCGAACAGGCCCAGCAGCGCGACCAGGCACCCCGCCAGCGCCCAGGCATGGCCACGCATCGCGCGGGTCGAATTCATCGGCATGCCGGCATTTCCGGGGACGGCATCGTCCGGCCACCCACCCGCCCCGGCTGCGGTGCCTCGATCCCTGCCTTCCGACCCAGCGCTTCCCTCGCCTGCACTCGACACCCCCGGTTCCCCTGCCCGATTCAAGCAATGTACATGCCACATTCCGGTGACATTCGTCACAAAACGCTCGTGATGGCCACAACGGCATACCAGACGCGGCGTGTGCCGCAGCTGGCGCCGGCACCCCGGCGAGGCTCGGCTACACTGCGCGGTTCCCGTCTCCGATCCCGAGCTTCCGCACCATGTCCTCCGCAGGCCCGACCGCCCCTCCCACCCCGACGCCCGACGATGCCACCCCGGCGCGCCAGGACTTCATCCGCCAGATCGTCCGCGAGGACCTGGCCAGCGGAAAGCACGCGTCGGTCCGCACCCGTTTTCCGCCGGAGCCCAACGGCTACCTGCACATCGGCCACGCCAAGGCGATCTGCCTGGACTTCGGCATCGCCGCCGAGTTCGGCGGCCGCTGCAACCTGCGTTTCGACGACACCAACCCGGAGAAGGAGGACCTGTCCTTCGTCCGCGCGATCGAGGACGACGTGCGCTGGCTCGGTTTCGACTGGGCCGAGCTGCGCCACGCCTCGGACTATTTCGAGGTCTACTACCTCGCCGCCGAGAAGCTGATCGAGCAGGGCGATGCCTTCGTCTGCGACCTGACCGCCGAGCAGGTGCGCGAATACCGCGGCACGCTGACCGAACCGGGCCGCAATTCGCCGTACCGCGACCGCAGCGTCGAGGAAAACCTCGACCTGTTCCGGCGCATGCGCGCCGGCGAGTTCAGCGACGGCACCCGCACGCTGCGGGCGAAGATCGACATGGCCAGCGGCAACATGAACCTGCGCGACCCGGCCTTGTACCGGATCAAGACCGTCGCCCACCAGAACACCGGCGACGCCTGGCCGATCTACCCGATGTACGACTTCGCGCACGCGCTCGGCGATGCGATCGAGGGCATCACCCATTCGCTGTGCACGCTGGAATTCGAGGACCACCGCCCGCTGTACGACTGGTGCGTGGACCGGGTCGACCTGGCCGGCAATCCGGACCTGCTGGCCCCGCTGCTGGCCCGCGGCCTGCCGCGGGAAGCCGACCGACCGCGCCAGATCGAGTTCTCGCGGCTGAACATCAACTACACCGTGATGAGCAAGCGCAAGCTGACCCAGCTGGTCGCCGAAGGCCTGGTCGACGGCTGGGACGACCCGCGCATGTACACCCTGCAGGGCCTGCGCCGGCGCGGCTACACGCCGGCCAGCCTGCGGCTGCTGGTCGACCGCGTCGGCATCAGCAAGCAGAACTCGGTCATCGACTTCTCGGTGCTGGAAGGCGCGCTACGCGACGACCTGGACGCGCGCGCGCCGCGGCGCATGGCGGTGGTCAACCCGCTGAAGCTGGTGCTGACCAACCTGCCCGAGGGCCACGCCGAGACCCTGACCTTCCCCAACCACCCCAAGGACGCGGCCCAGGGCACGCGCGAGGCGCCGTTCTCGCGCCAGCTGTGGATCGAGCGCGACGACTTCGCCGAAGTGCCGCCGAAGGGCTGGAAGCGGCTGGTGCCGGGCGGCGAAGTGCGCCTGCGCGGGGCCGGCATCGTGCGCGTGGACGAGGTGGTCAAGGACGACACCGGCGCGATCGTCGAACTGCAGGGCACGCTCGATCCGGAATCGCGCCCGGGCATGGACGGCGCCAACCGCAAGGTCAAGGGCACGATCCACTGGGTCAGCGCCGCGCATGCGGTCGAGGCCGAGGTGCGGCTCTACGACCGCCTGTTCCTGGTCGAGAAGCCGGACGACGAATCGACCGGCAAGACCTACCGCGACCACCTGAACCCCGATTCGAAGCGCAGCGTCACCGGCTACGTGGAGCCGGCCGCGGCCGGCGCGGCGCCCGAGCAGTCGTTCCAGTTCGAGCGCCTGGGCTACTTCGTCGCCGACCGCTACGACCATACCCCGGCCGCGCCGGTGTTCAACCGCAGCGTGACCCTGCGCGACACCTGGGCGGCGTCGGCCTGAGCCCCTGTCCGCGATCCTGCCGCGCTTGCCGGACGGCGCGCGGGCCCGGCGCCGGCGCGCCATCCGCGCCGGCGGTACCATGCCCGCCATGAACCGACGTCTGCCCGACCTGCTCTCCCGCCTGCTGCCGCTGGCACTGCTGCTGGCGCTGGCCGCCTGCACCGCACCGGCACCGGTGGCCGGCGATGCCGCCCCCGCGCCACCGGGCGCCGATGCGGCGGCCGCGCCGGGTCCGGCACTGGACCGCAGTTGCCGCGTCGACAGCGACTGCGCGGTCAAGAACGTCGGCAACTGCTGCGGCTACCAGCCGGCCTGCGTCAACGCCGCGGCCGAGCCCGACCCGGCCGCGGTGCAGGCCGACTGCGCCCGGCGCGGCATG
This sequence comes from Proluteimonas luteida, assembly GCF_021191695.1. Taxonomy (GTDB): domain Bacteria; phylum Pseudomonadota; class Gammaproteobacteria; order Xanthomonadales; family Xanthomonadaceae; genus Luteimonas; species Luteimonas luteida. Next base: position 86,036 of record NZ_JAIWPT010000012.1, on the reverse strand, counting down.
GCCGGCGTCTGCGGCTTCGTCGACATCGAGGCCTGCAGCTGCGTCGCCTCGCGCTGCGAGCCGGCCGACGGCGGCCGCCTGCTGCGCTGACGCCGCGCGTCCCACCCCACGATCGCCCAGTTTCCCGACAAGCCAGATCCGCAACCCAAGGTTTCCGATTCCGATGCTGTACGCCCAGGTCCACCTGACCCTGCCCGCCTGGGTCCAGGAACGCGTCGACACCGCGCGCGACTACCCCGGCGATGCCGACAAGGTCGCGCTGGCGATCGAACTCTCGCGGGTCAATGTCGAGGCGCAGAGCGGCGGCCCGTTCGGTGCGGCGGTATTCGGGCCCGACGACCGCATCATCGCCGTCGGCGTGAACCGGGTGCTGCCGCACGCCTGCTCGGTCGCGCACGCCGAGACCATGGCCTACATGCTGGCGCAGCAGCGCCTGCAGACGCCGCGGCTCAACGAATACGGCGGGCCGATCACCCTGGCGACCTCGTCGCAGCCGTGCTGCATGTGCTACGGCGCGACCGTCTGGGCCGGCATCGACCGGCTGCTGATCGGTGCACGCGCCGAGGACGTCGAGGCGCTGACCCCGTTCGACGAGGGCCCATTGCCCGAGGACTGGGTCGGCGCGCTGCAGCAGCGCGGCATCGAAGTGGTCCGCGACATCCGGCGCGAAGCGGCGCGCGCGGTGCTGCGCAGCTATGGCGAGACCGACGGCGGGAAGTACTGACATGGGCGCAACCGACCCCCGGCCGGACGACATGCCGGTCCCGTTCCAGCCGGTCAGCGGCCTGCTGTGCTACTGCCGGCCCGGGTTCGAGCCGGACCTGGCCGCGGAACTGGCCGAACGCGCCGCCGGCGTGCACGTGGCCGGCTATCCGCAGACCAACCGCAACGACGGCTACGTGCTGTTCCATTCCGACAACGGCCCGTCGCTGACCCACGAACTGCCGTTCCGCGAACTGGTGTTCGCACGGCAGAAGCTGATGCTGCTGGCCGAACTGCGCGAGCTCGACCCGAAGGACCGCATCGCGCCGATCTTCGCCGCGCTCGCCGGCCGCGGACGCCATGGCGAACTGCTGGTCGAACACCCGGATTCGGACGACGGCAAGCAACTCGCGGGCCTGGCGCGCAGCTTCGGCAACGCGCTGCGCCCGGCGCTGCGCAAGCGTGGCTTCCTCAGCCAGAAGGACGATCCGCGCTTCCCGCGCCTGCACGTGTTCTTCGTCTCGGGCACGCACGCGTTCCTGGCCCAGTCGACCGTCGGCGACAGCGCACCGTGGCCGCTGGGCATCCCGCGGCTGCGCGTGCACGCCGATGCGCCGTCGCGCTCGGCGCTGAAGCTGGAGGAGGCGTTCCTGGTGCTGCTGACCGAGCGCGAACGCAAGGCCCGGCTGCAACCGGGCATGCGGGCGGCAGACCTGGGCGCCGCGCCCGGCGGCTGGACCTGGGTGCTGACCCGCCAGCACATGCGCGTGGTCGCGGTCGACAACGGCCCGCTGCAGGCCGCGCTGCACGACACCGGCCTGGTCGACCACCAGCGCGAGGACGGCTTCCGCTGGAAGCCCGACGGCACGCTCGACTGGATGGTCTGCGACATGGTCGAGCAGCCGCGCCGGGTCGCCGAGCGCATGGCGACGTGGTTTCGCGAAGGCTGGTGCCGCAACGCGATCTTCAACCTCAAGCTGCCGATGAAGAAGCGCTGGCAGGAAACCCTGCTGGCGCTGGACCTGTTCGCGGAGCAGGCCGGCGCGCACGATACCCTGACGATCCGCGCGCGCCAGCTGTACCACGACCGCGAGGAAATCACGGTCTACGCCAGCATCGAATAACGCATCACGGAGCCGCCCATGGCCGCAGCCTGGATCACCGTCGTCGCCCCCTACCTGCCCGAGATCGTGCGCCTGGCGCGGCCGATCTTCACCCGCATGCCGCCGCAGGTCGATATCGGCCAGCAGCGCCGGATCGACGTGATCGAGGCGCAGATCGGCGAGCTGCAGGATGCCGCGAGCCAGAACGCCGATTCGATCGGCAAGCTGGCCGCCGACATGCAGCAGACGATGCAGGCGCTGCAGCTCGGCGCCGAACGGCTGGAACGGCGGCTGGTGCTGTCGAACCGGCTCGCGATCGCGGCCGCGACCGCCGCGGCGCTGGCCTTCGCCGTCGCCGCGTACGCCCTGGCGAACTGAGACCCCGCGTTCCCGGCGACGGCGCGGCCCGCGCCGCGCATACTTCGCACCGCCCCTGTTCCGGACTCCCGATGGCTTCCAGCCTGCTCGCGCTGCTCGACGATATCGCCACCGTGCTCGACGACGTCTCGGTGATGACCAAGGTGGCGGCGAAGAAGACCGCCGGCGTGCTCGGCGACGACCTGGCGCTGAACGCGCAGCAGGTCACCGGGGTCAAGGCCGACCGCGAACTGCCGGTGGTCTGGGCGGTCGCGAAGGGTTCGATCCGCAACAAGCTGATCCTGGTGCCGGCGGCGCTGGCGATCAGCGCGTTCCTGCCCTGGCTGGTGACGCCGCTGCTGATGGTCGGCGGCCTGTTCCTCTGCTACGAGGGCTTCGAGAAGCTCGCCCACCGGCTGCTGCACGGCAGGGAAGACGAGGCGGCGAAAGCCGCGCGCATCGCCGCGCTCGCCGGGCCCGACGTCGACCCGGTGGCCTTCGAGAAGGACAAGATCAGGGGCGCGGTGCGCACCGACCTGATCCTGTCGGGCGAGATCATCGCCATCACGCTCGGCACCGTCGCCGGCCACCCCTTCGCCACCCAGCTGGCGGTGCTGAGCGGCATTTCGGCCCTGATGACGGCAGGCGTCTACGGACTGGTCGCCGGCATCGTCAAGCTCGACGATGGCGGCCTCTATCTGAGCCGGCGCCCGTCCACCATCGCGCGCGGCATCGGCCGCGGCATCCTGCGCATGGCGCCGTGGCTGATGAAAACGCTGTCGGTCGTGGGCACCGCGGCGATGTTCCTGGTCGGCGGCGGCATCCTGACCCACGGCCTCCACGACGTGGCGACGTGGATCCAGGAAACCGCGACCGGGCTCGGCGCGTTGCCGACCGTCGGCACGGTGCTGGGCGCGCTGGCGCCGACCGTCATCAACGGCGTCGTCGGCATCGCCGCCGGCGGCCTGGTGGTCGGCGCGGTGGCGCTGCTGCGGCGGTTGCGCGGCAAGTAGGGCGGCGCCTGCGCCGCCGCACCCGGCGCAGGGACCTTTCCGTACGGCAAGCGCCGCGCCACGACGTACGGCGGAATGGCATTCCGCCATTGGCGCGCCGCGCCGGCGATCTATCCCGGCGACCCGCCCGCCGCCCACCGGCCCAGCAGGCGGTTCAGCGGCGCCACCGCCTGCGCGATGCCGAAGGCGTGGCTGCGCAACAGCGTCAGCGCAGGATCGTCGTTGGAGAACACCCGGTTGATGCCGTCGAAGGCATGCGCGGCGATCGTGTTCTCGCTGCGCCGCGTGCGCGCCCAGCACGCCAGCCGCTGCAGACTGTCCCACGCGGTGCCGCGCCGGCGTGCGTCGGCGATCGTCGCGGCCAGCCCGGCGACGTCGCGCAGGCCCAGGTTCACACCCTGCCCGGCCAGCGGATGCACCACGTGCGCCGCATCGCCGACCAGCAGCACGCGGCCCGACAGCTGGGTGTCGCTGAGCTGGCGGCGCAGCGGAAACGCGACCCGCGGCGACACCGGCACGATCGCGCCGAGCCTGGCATCGGACGCGCGGGTGACCGCTGCCGCGAACGCCGCGTCGTCGAGCGCGCAGATGCGCTGCGCCTCGTCGGCCGGCAACGTCCACACGATCGAACAGCCGCCGTCGCCGCACGGCAGCAGGGCCAGCGGCCCGGTCGGCAGGAAGCGCTGCCATGCGGTGTCCCCATGTGGATCCGCGCTGCGCACGTAACAGACCACGCCACGCTGCGCATGGTCGTGCGCCCGCGTGCCGATGCCGGCAAGCCGCCGCAGCGCGGACCCGCCGCCATCGGCGGCGACCGCCAGCCCTGCCTCGATCCGGCCACCGCCCTCCAGGCGCAGGGTGATGCCGTCGGCATCGTTGTCGAGCGCTTCGATCCGGGCCGGGCTGCGGACCTCGACCCCGGAGCGCGCCAGTTGCGCCCACAGGCGGTCGACCAGCAGGCCGTGCTCGACGATCCAGCCGAGTTCGCGCAGGCCAAGCGCGTCGGCATCGAACGCCAGTTCGCTGCCGCCGGCCGCATCCCAGACCCGCATGCGCCGGTACGGGTGCGCCCGCGCGCCGCGCACCGCGTCCCACGCGCCGACACCGTGCAGCAACGTGGCGTTGTCGGGTGCGAAGGCATAGACGCGCAGGTCCGGCGCCGCCGCCGACCAGGCCGCCGGCGGCTGCGCCTCGACCAGCACGACATCCAGGTCCTCGGCGGCCAACGCCAGCGCACAGGCCGCGCCGACCACGCCACCGCCGACGACCGCCACATCCCGACGCCCGCGCCGGTTCATGCGGCCACTCCGCGGCACAGAGCCGGCACGTCGCCGCGATAGCCCATCGCGCCGCCGGCCAGCAGCGCCTGCAAGCCGGCGTCCCGGTCGATCGCCAGCAGGCCCAGGCTGCGCAGCGGCCGCAGCAGCGGCGACGGATTCGCGCTCAGGCGCGCCAGGCCGTCGGAGAAAGCCAGGGTCCGCGCGCGGTCCTCGCGGCGGCGCGCGGCGTAGGCATCCAGCAGCGCCGGCGCGCCAGGGTCGCTCGCGTCTGCCACCAGTTCGGCGAGGGTCAGCGCGTCGCGCAGGCCGAGGTTGAAGCCCTGGGCACCGATGGGATGCAGCGACTGCGCGGCATTGCCGACCAGCACGGTGCGCGTGCCGACGGTATCGTCGGCGACCACCCGCCGCGCCGGGTGGCTGCTGCGTGGCCCGACCCCGAGGAAACGACCGGCGCGCCAGCCGAACACCGACTGCAGGCGGGCGAGGAAGGGCGCGTCGTCGAGGGCCTCCACCGCTGCGGCGGCATCGGCATCGACACCGTGCACGATGCCGTAATGGCGGTCGCCACGCGGCAGCAGGGCCGTCGGCCCGTGGTCGGTCAAGCGCTCGAACGCGCGTCCGTCGGGTGCGCGTTCGGGCCGGACGCGGGCGATGAACAGCCGCTGGCGGTAGTCGTGCACCTGCGCGCCGATCCCCAGCGCGGCGCGGACCGCGCTGTCGGCGCCGTCCGCGCCGACCACCAGTCGCGCCTGCAACAGGCGTTCGCCGTCGGGACCCGCGATGCGGATGCCGCGCCGGCCGGCGGCGTCCCCGAATCCGATAAAGCGCGCCGGCCGGTAGCGGGTCAGGCGGGTCAGCTCGCCGAGCCGCGCCTCCAGCGCATCGCCGAAATCGCGCGCGACCACCACCTGGCCGAAACTGTCGCGGCCATAGCCCGCCGCATCGAGCCCTACCCGGCCGAAGTCGCCGGCGCGGCTGATGTGGATCTGCCGGATCGGCCCGGCCGGCACTTGCAGCTTCTGCAGGATGCCGAGCGCGGTCAGCGCGTTGACCGTCGCCTCGGCGAAACTGAGGTTGCGCTGGTCGAACACCGCCGGCATCGCGCCCGGCGGCGTCGCCTCGACCAGCGCGGTGTCGATGCCGGCCCGGTCCAGCGCGACTGCCAGGCTGGCCCCGACCAGTCCGCCGCCGACAATCACGACCTCGTGCCCGCCACTGTGCTGTGCGTTCGTCATGGCCGCCATGATAGCGGTCCGCGCACGGTGCCCATGCGCCCTTGCGCTATCCTGCATGCAGCCCCAATCGAGCACATCCGCAGATGAGCCGCCCCGCGCCCGCTTTCCTCGCCCCCGGCCCGCTGCTGCTGGCCGCGCTGATCTTCGTCGCAGCGCTGACCCGACTGCTGCCGCATCCGCCGAACTTTTCTCCGGTCGCAGCCATCGCGCTGTTCGCGGGCGCCCATTTCGCATCCCGGCCGTGGGCATTCCTGGTGCCGCTGCTGGCGATGCTCGTCTCCGACCTCGTCCTCGCCGGCCTCCACGGCGGCCTGTACGCCAGCTGGTTCGCCAGTCCCGGCCCGTGGGTGGTGTACCTGTGCATCGCGCTGACCACCGCGCTCGGCTTCGGCATGCGCGGCCGGGCGGGACCCGGGCGCGTACTCGGCCATGCGCTGGCCGGCGCGCTGCTGTTCTTCACGATCACCAATTTCGCGGCCTGGCTGTTCCAGCCCGAACCCCTCTACCCGATGACCGGCACCGGCCTGGTCGCCGCCTACGTCGCCGGCATCCCGTTCTTCAAGTGGACGTTGGCGGCGACATTGCTCTATTCGGCGCTGCTGTTCGGCGGTTTCGGCATGCTCCGCCGGCATGCGCCGGCGCTCCGCGCCAGCACCGTCTGAGCCGCCTCGCCAGCGATGGGCAACCGCCTCTCGAAGATCTACACCCGCACCGGCGACGATGGTTCGACCGGCCTGGGCGATGGCACGCGGACCGGCAAGGACGCGCTGCGCGTCTGCGCCTATGGCACCGTCGACGAGGCCAGTTCGGCGATCGGACTGCTGCTGGCGGCCGCGCTGCCGGACGACATCCGCGCGCTGCTGACGACGGTCCAGCACCAGTTGTTCGATCTCGGTGGCGAACTGTGCATCCCCGGCCATTCGGCGATCGAGGACGCGGACGTCGCGCGCCTCGAACGGCAGTTGGACCATTACAACGACGCGCTGCCGCCGCTGCGGGAGTTCATCCTCCCCGGCGGCGGCGAGGCGGCCGCGCGCTGCCATGTCGCGCGGACGGTGGTGCGGCGCGCCGAACGCGAGACGGTGGCGCTGTCGCGCAGCGAAACCGTGCGCCCGCAGGCGGTCCGCTACCTCAACCGGCTGTCGGACCTGCTGTTCGTCCTCGCCCGCGTGCTGGCCCGCGCCAGCGGTCAGGGCGAGGTGTTGTGGCACCACACGCGCCGGAGCTGAGCCATGCACCATCCGATCCACTTCGGCGGCAATGATCGTGGCGTGGTGCCGGTGTTCTCGCACGCCAGCTGCCTCGACCACGACACCGGCCCGGACCATGTGGAACGCCCCGAGCGGCTGGCCGCCGTCATCGAGGCGCTGCGCGCGGCCTTCCCCGGACTCGAACTGCGCCAGGCACCGGCGGCGACGCGCGGCCAGCTGCTGCGCGTGCACGACGAATCGCTGCTGGCGACCGTGCTCGAATCGCATCCGAGCGGACGCATCCCGCTCGACAGCGACACCGTGCTGTCGCCGGGCTCGGCCCAGGCCGCGCTGCATGCCGCCGGCGCCGGCGTCGCCGCGGTCGACGCGGTGCTCAATGGCGACATACGCCGCGCGTTCTGCGCGGTCCGGCCGCCCGGCCACCACGCCACCGCATCGATCGCGATGGGCTTCTGCCTGTTCAACAACGTCGCCGTGGCCGCCGCGCACGCGCTCGAGCGCTATGGCCTGCCGCGGGTGTCGATCGTCGATTTCGACGTCCATCATGGCAATGGCACCCAGGCGATCTTCGACACCGAACCGCGCGTGCAGTACGTCAGTTCGCACCAGTTGCCGCTGTTTCCCGATACCGGCCTGCGGCTCGAACGCGGCCTGGGCAACATCGTCAACGCGCCGCTGCCGCCCGGCACCGGCAGCCGGCGTTTCTGCGAGGTGTGGCGCGAGCGGCTGCTGCCGGAACTCGACGCCTTCGCGCCGCAGCTGGTGCTGATCTCCGCCGGCTTCGACGCGCACTGGCGCGATCCGCTGGCGCAGATGCAGCTCGATGCCGAGGACTTCGCCTGGCTGACCGGCGAACTCGTGGCGCTTGCCAACCGGCATGCCGACGGCCGCATCGTCTCGACACTCGAAGGCGGCTACGACCTGCAGGCACTGCGCGAATGCAGCGTCGCGCACCTGCGGGCGCTGTCCACCGACTGAGTCCATCGACACCGCATCCACCGGCGGCCGTGCCGACCGGGCGGGCACGGATGCCGCCCGTTGCGCTCCCCGCTGCGCCCGTCCAGGCCCGTCGGCACCGGTCCCGCCAGCGGTGCAGGACCCGGTCGCGGCCATCCATTCATCTTCGGTCCGGTGAATGCGCGGACGGGTCTGCGTGCAGGCCCGCGCGATGTGAACGAATGGTGTCGACGCCGCATTGCCGCTGCACAAGGGATGCGGCATGCTGGCGCCCGTTTTCCGCCGAACGGAGCGCCCGTGCGCCCAGCCCTTCGCCTGCTCCCCCTTCCGTTCTGCATCGCCGCCTCGCTCGCCGCGCATGCCGACGAGGAACTCCGCCCCGGCTACTGGGCGCTGTGCCCGATCGAGGACGCAGTTCCGATGTTCGCCGATGCGCAGGCGCCGGTGGGGTCGGTCGAGGATCGCGAGAACCAGCCGACCGACATCGACGGCGACGCGTTCGCCGGCATCAGCGGCGAGAGCGCCAACGTCACCGGCGACGTCACCCTGCGACGCGGCGACCAGTTCCTGGGCACCGACAACCTGGATTACTCGCAGGAGGACGGCACCTTCGTCGCCAGCGGCAACGTGCGCTACCAGGACTCGGGCATGCGCGTGGTGGCGGACCGGCTGGAGGGCGACACGATCGCCGAGTCCTACCGCATGGACAACGTCCGCTACCAGCTGACCGCGCGCCGCGGCAACGGCGGTGCAGATGAGATCCGCATGGAAGGCTCGCAGGGCGCGCTGATGGGTTCGACCTATTCGACCTGCCCGCCGAGCGACCGCTGGTGGGAGCTCAAGGCCGGCCAGATCGACATCGACACCGACATGGGCATGGGCACCGCACGCAATGCGACGCTGCGCGTGGGCAAGGTGCCGGTGCTGTACGTGCCGTGGTTCCGCTTCCCGGTCGACGACCGCCGCCTGTCCGGCCTGCTGTATCCGCGGATTTCCTCGTCCGGGCGCAACGGTTTCGACTACACCCAGCCGGTCTACCTCAACCTGGCGCCGAACTACGACATGACGCTGGAGCCGCGCTGGATGAGCAAGCGTGGCGTCAGCCTAGCCACCGAGTTCCGCTATCTCAACAGCGGTGGACGGGGCGAGTTCGACCTCAACTACCTGCCGTCCGACCAGCTGACCCGCGACGACCGCGAGCTGGAACTGATCGAGGTGCCGATCGCCGAGAACCGGCGCAAGGACGACCGCGTGCTGTTCACCTACACCGGCCGGCAACGGGTCAACCGCAACTGGCAGGCGCGGGCGAACCTCACCTACATGAGCGATCCGCGCTACCTCGAGGACTTCAGCAACAACATCGACGGCATCTCGAGTATTTCGACGCGCAGCACGCTGGGCGTGTTTGGGCGCGGCCTGTACTGGAACGCGGCGATCGCCGCGGACTACTACCAGCTCACCGACTACACCCTCAACGAAAGCCGGCTGGCCTATCACCGCCTGCCCTATGCGCAGGTGAGCTGGGAACAGCCGGTCGGCAGCCTGTTCGTCGCCGGCGTCGACGCCGAGGCGACCCGCTTCAGCCACCTCGATTCGACCGCCAAGCCGGGGGGTGCGCGGGTCGACGTCAAACCGTACCTCAGCATGCCGCTGGAGGGCCCGAGCTGGTTCGTCCGCCCGACGCTGGCCTGGCGCTACACCGGCTACGACCTGTCGAAGGAACTCGCCGACCAGGTCGCGCGCACCAACAACCTGGCAGCCGCGAACGGCTCGCCCAGCCGCAGCCTGCCGATCGCCTCGATCGACGCCGGCCTGTTCTTCGACCGCAACACCCGCTTCCGCGGCGAGGATTACCTGCATACGCTCGAACCGCGCGTGTTCTTCCTGCACACGCCCTATCGCGACCAGTCGGACCTGCCGGTGTTCGATACCCGCGACCTGACGTTCAGCTGGGGCCAGCTGTTCCGCGACAACCGCTATTCCGGCGCCGACCGCCAGGCCGACGCCAACCAGATCACGATGGCGATGAGCACCCGCCTGATCCGCGAGTCGGACGGCCTGGAGAAGCTTTCGGTCAATGTCGGCCAGATCCTGTACCTGGACGACTCCCGCATCACCCTGCCGAACCGCGCACCGATCGAACGCGGCCGCTCGGCCTGGGTCACCGACGCGAACTATGCGGTCAACGACCGCTGGACCATCGGCGCCAGCTACCAGTGGGATCCCAAGACCCGTCAGGAGGACCTCGCGAGCCTGCGCACCCGCTACCTGATCGGCGACGAGGGCATCGCCAACTTCGCCTATCGCCGCCGCGGCGACCAGATCGAACAGGCCGACCTGTCGTTCCTGTACCCGGTCTCGCCGTCGTGGAGCCTGATCGGCCGTTATTACCATTCGTTCACGGACAACCGCATGCTCGAAGGCATCGCCGGCGTGCAGTGGGACAGCTGCTGCCTGGCCGCGCGCGTGGTCGCGCGCCGCTACCTGCGCAGCCGCCAGGGCGAGATGAACAACGCGATCATGTTCGAACTCGAGCTCAAGGGGCTGGGCGCTGCCGGCCCCGACACGGAGAGCCGCCTGCGCCGTGCTATTCTCGGCTATTACCGAGACGACCTCTATCTCGTGCCTCCGTCGGAGCTGCGTGGCAGCGACGACGATGACGACCTCGCCCCCGGCCTGACCCCATGAAGACACTCCTGCACACCCTCGCGGTCGCCGCGGCGCTGTTCGCCGCATCGGCCAATGCCCAGCAAGTCCAGCCGCTGGACCGCATCGCCGCGGTCGTCGACGAGGACATCATCCTGTCGAGCGAACTCGACCATGCGGTCGGCAACATCCTCGCCCAGTACGCGACCCGTCAGGACCAGCTGCCGCCGCGCGCGATCCTGGAGCGCCAGGTGCTCGAGCGCCTGATCCTGCTGAAGCTGCAGACCGCGCGCGCGCAGCAGACCGGCGTGAACGTCAGCGACGAGGAAGTCGACGCGGCCATCTCGTCGATCGCCCAGCAGAACAATTTCACGATGGACCAGCTGCGCCGGCAACTGGCCGGCGACGGCATGTCGTTCGATGCCTTCCGCGCCTCGCTGCGCGAGGAGCTGCTGATCCAGCGCATGCGCCAGCGTTTCGCGCAGACCCGCGTGTCGGTCAGCGACGCCGAGGTGGACGCCGCACTGGCCAGCCAGGCCAGTGGCGCGCAATATCGTCTCGCGCACATCCTCGTCGCCCTGCCCGAGGGTGCGACGCCGGAGCAGATCCAGACCGGCCAGCAGAAGATCGACGGCATCAAGGGCCTGATCGACCGCGACGAGATGGAATTCTCGGCGGCCGCCGTGCGCTATTCCGACAGCCCCAATGCGCTCGAGGGCGGCGACCTGGGCTGGCGCCGCACCGACGAAATCCCCGCGGCGTTCGCCTCGGCGATTACCACCCTGCAGCCCGGCCAGGTCATCGGCCCGATCCGCGGCCCCAGCGGTTTCCAGCTGCTGCAGCTGGTCGACGTCCGCGACGGCCAGACCGGTGGCGGCCAGGTGACCCAGTACCAGGCGCGCCACATCCTGATCCGCGCCCCGGCCGGGGAGGACAGCGAGGCCCGCGCCCGCATCGACGGCCTGCGGGCGCGCATCGCCGGCGGCGCCGATTTCGCCGAGATCGCCAGCGAGACGTCCGAGGACGCCAGCAGCAAGGACAATGGCGGCGACCTGGGCTGGTTCACCCAGGACGAGTTCGGTCCCGAGTTCGGCGGCCAGGTCGCGGCGCTGTCCGATGGCGAAGTGTCGGCGCCGTTCCGCACCCAGGCCGGCTGGCACATCGTCCAGCGCACCGGTTCGCGCCAGTCCAGTGCCAGCGACAGCAACCAGCGCGCGCAGATCCGCGAGTCGATCGGCCAGCGCAAGCTCGAGGAAGAGTGGGACCGCTACGTCCGCGAACTGCGCAGCGAGGCCTACGTCAGCATCCGCACCGGCGTGGACGCGGACCCGGACGTCGCGCCCGGGGCCAGCGGAGGCTGACATGCCGCGTCCCAGGCTGGCGCTGGTCCCGGGCGAACCGGCCGGCGTCGGTCCCGAACTGTGCGTGCGCGCCGCATGCCGCCAGTGGGATGCCGACCTGGTGGCGATCGGCGACGCCGCGACGCTGCGGCGCGCGGCCGCCGCGATCGACCTGCCGCTGGTCCTCGTCGACGCCGAGGCCACCGATGTCCCGCCCGGCACCCTGCGCCTGATCGAATTTCCGCACGCCCGCCTGCCCGAATTCGGGGAACCGGCCCCGGACAACGCACGCAGTATCGTCGACGGCCTGCTGCATGCGGCCGCGGGCTGTCGTCAGGGCCGCTTCGACGGCATGGTCACCGGCCCGGTGCACAAGGCCGCGATCAACGCCGGTGGCATCGCCTACTCCGGCACCACCGAGTTGTTGGCCGAAGACGCCGGCTGCGACGTCGTCATGATGCTGGCCAACCCGACGCTGCGGGTCGCGCTGGCGACGACCCACCTGCCCCTGCGCGCGGTCCCCGATGCGATCACCACACCGCTGCTCGAACGTGTCCTGCAGATCCTCGACCACGCCCTGCGCGAGGATTTCGGCATTACCGCGCCGGCGATCGCGGTGCTGGGGCTGAACCCGCACGCCGGCGAGAACGGGCACCTGGGCCATGAAGAAGACGCCATCATCGCACCGCTGCTCTCGCGCCTGCGCGGGACCGGGATGACGCTGGACGGCCCGTTGCCCGCCGACACCGCGTTCCTGCCGGCGCGGTTGGCCGGCATCGACGCGGTGCTGGCGATGTATCACGACCAGGGCCTGCCGGTACTCAAGTACAGCGGCTTCGAGTCGGCGGTGAACCTGACCCTGGGCCTGCCCTATCCGCGCGTGGCCGTCGACCATGGCACCGCCCTCGATCTGGCGGGCAGCGGCCGCGCCGATCCGTCGAGCCTGTTCGCGGCGATCGCCCAGTGCACGGCGCTGGCCCGGCAACGCATGCGGCGCAGCCAAGGCATGGCGCAATGACCCGGCCGCCCCCACGCAATGCGCCGTCGCCGGACCGGTTCAGCGAGCCACCGAAGAAGTCCCTCGGCCAGAATTTCCTGCACGAGCGCGGCGTCATCGACCGGATCGTGCTGGCGATCGCGCCGCGACCGAGCGACCGTCTGGTCGAGATCGGTCCGGGCCAGGGCGCGCTGACCTTCCCACTGCTCGACCGCCACGGCGCGCTGACCGCGATCGAGTTCGACCGCGACCTGCTGGCGCCGCTGGCGGCGCAGGCGGCCGCGCACGGCGAACTCACGCTGGTGCACGCCAACGTGCTCGACGTCGACCTGACCGCGCTGGCCGCGGGGGCGCCGATCCGGCTGGTCGGCAACCTGCCCTACAACCTGTCGTCGCCAATCCTGTTCCACGCGCTGGACCATGCGGCGGTCATCACCGACATGCACTTCATGCTGCAGAAGGAGGTCGTCGAACGCATGGCCGCCGGTCCCGGCAGCAAGGTCTACGGCCGGCTCAGCGTCATGCTGCAGGCCTGGTGCGAGGTCACCGCGCTGTTCACCGTCGGCCCCGGCGCGTTCAAGCCGCCGCCAAAGGTCGACTCGGCGGTCGTACGTCTGCGGCCGCGCGCGCCGGAGACGATCGGCATCGACGATCCGGTGCGCTTTTCCGGCATCGTCCGCGCCGCGTTCGGACAGCGCCGCAAGACCCTGCGCAACGCGCTGGGCCAGGTCTGCGACGAGGCGACGATCCGCGCCGCCGGCATCGACCCGCAACTGCGCGCCGAGCAGCTGGCGGTCGCTGATTTCGTGCGCCTGGCCAACCAGCCGCCGGCGGCGTAGTCGAAGCATTCACCCGCTGCGTTTACACTGGCCGCACATGGACGAGACCGCCGACTACACCCTGGAAATCCAGATCGCCACCCGCTTCCTCGACGACGAATCGGTGCCGGACGACGATCGCTACGTGTTCGCCTACACGATCCGCATCCGCAACATCGGGCAACGGCCGGCGCAGCTGCTCGCGCGCCACTGGATCATCACCGACGCCAACGGCAAGGTCGAGGAAGTGCGCGGCGACGGCGTGGTCGGCGAACAGCCGCGGATCGAACCCGGCGAGGCGTTCACCTACACCTCCGGCGCCGTGCTGGAAACCCCGGTCGGCACGATGCAGGGCAGCTACGACATGCTCGGCGACGACGGCGCCCAGTTCGAGGCGCCGATCCCGCCGTTCACGCTGTCGATCCCGAGAACGCTGCACTGATGGCGATCTGGGCGATCGGCGATCTGCAGGGCTGCTACGACCCCACGCAACGGCTGCTGGAGGCGATCCGCTTCGACCCGGCGGTGGACCGACTGTGGTTCTGCGGCGACCTGGTCAACCGCGGCGGCCAGTCGGTGGAAACGCTGCGGCTGGTGCATTCGCTGCGCGACAACGTCGTCAGCGTGCTCGGCAACCACGACCTGTCGCTGCTGGCGATCGCCGAGCGCCGCGAGGAGGACCAGCGCAAGGTCAATGCCGACCTGCGCGGCGTGCTGTTCGCGCACGACCGCGACGTGCTGCTGGACTGGTTGCGTGGCTGCCCGCTGCTGCATGTCGACCGCGCGCTGGGCTGGATGATGCTGCACGCCGGCCTGGCGCCGCAGTGGACCACGCAACTGGCCGAGCAGCATGCCGCCGAGGTCGAGCGCAAGCTGCGCGGCAACGGCTACCGCAAGCTGCTGAAGAACATGTACGGCGACCGCCCGGCGTGGTCGCCGCGGCTGACCGGCCCGGACCGCGACCGCGCGATCATCAACCTGTTCACGCGCATGCGCTACTGCGCGCCGCGCGGCCGCATCGCGTTCGAGGAAAAGGGCGCCCCGGGCACCCAGCAGGCCGGCCTGTATCCGTGGTTCGAGGTCCCCGGCCGCGCCGAGCGCGACCTGAAGATCGTCTGCGGACACTGGTCCACGCTCGGCCTGTTCATCGGCCTGGGCGTGCATGCGCTCGACACCGGCGCGGTCTGGGGCGGCAAGCTGACCGCGCTGCAGCTCGACGCCGAGACGCTGCGCATCGTGCAGGTCCCCGGCCGCGACGTGCCGCCACCGGCGAAGTGACCCGCTCGCAGCGCCCGGGACCTCACAGCGTCGGGGGCGTCGCCCCGGCCTGCGCCCGCCGCGCTTTTCCGGGCGCGGCAAGGCATGCGGGCGTCAGCGACCGGAGTCGGGACCGGCCGTACGCAGGTAGTCGACGAACGTGAAGGCATGCGCATGGCGCGCATCCGCGGCATGGGCCTCGCGCGCGACTTCGCGCCATTGCGCGGGATCGAAGACGGGAAAGAACGCATCGGCATCGGCGACCGCGTCGTCGACGCGGGTCAGGTGCATGCGCGCGGCCCGCGGGAGCGCCAGCGCGTAGACTTCCCCGCCGCCGATCACGCACAACTCCGCGGCGCCCGCTTCGGCCGCAAGGGCAAGCGCCGCATCGAGCGAGGCCACCGCTTCCATGCCCTCGAACGGGATCCGGCCCGACCGCGTCAGCACGAGGTTGCGGCGCCCCGGCAACGCGCGTCCGATCGACTCGGCGGTCCTGCGGCCCATCAGCACCGGCTTGCCCAGCGTCAGCGCCTTGAAGCGCTTCAGGTCGTCGGGCAGGTGCCATAGCAGGGCGTTGTCGCGGCCGATCGCGCGATTGCGGTCCAGTGCCGCGACCAGCACGATGCAAGGAGTTCCGCGCTTTCCCGAATCACCAATCACGCTTTTCGCTCACACCGCGACCGGCGCCCGGATCGCCGGCGCCGGATCGTAGCCCTCGATCGCGATGTCCTCGTAGCGGAAACCGAACAGGTCGGTCACGTCCGGATTGAGGCGCAGCGTCGGCAACGCCCGCGGCGCCCGCGCCAGCTGCTCGCGCGCCTGTTCGAAATGGTTCGAGTACAGGTGCGCATCGCCGAGGGTATGCACGAAATCGCCGACGCCCAGCCCCGTCACCTGCGCAACCATGTGGGTCAGCAGCGCGTAGCTGGCGATGTTGAACGGCACGCCGAGGAAGATGTCGCCACTGCGCTGGTAGAGCTGGCAGCTGAGCCTGCCGTCCACCACGTAGAACTGGAACAGCGCATGGCAGGGCATCAGCGCCATGTCCGGCAGGTCGCCGACGTTCCACGCGCTGACCACCAGCCGGCGGGAATCGGGGTTGCGCCGGATCTCGTCGACCAGCCACTGCATCTGGTCGACCTCGCGGCCGTCGGCCGCGGTCCAGCGCCGCCACTGGCGGCCGTAGACCGGGCCCAGCTCGCCGTCGGCATCGGCCCACTCGTCCCAGATGCCGACCCTGTTCTCGCGCAGGTAGCCGATGTTGGTGTCGCCCTGCAGGAACCACAGCAGCTCGTGGATGATCGAGCGCAGGTGCAGCTTCTTGGTCGTGACCAGCGGGAATCCGGCGTTGAGGTCGTAGCGCATCTGCCAGCCGAACACGCTGCGCGTGCCGGTGCCGGTGCGGTCGGATTTCTCCGCGCCATGTTCGAGCACGTGCTGCAGCAGGTCGAGGTACTGCTTCATCGCGATCTCCGGGCAGACAGGGATGCGCCGCGCACCGGGCTCAGCCCGGCTTCGCGTCGGTGGCGGGCGGCGCCACCGGCTGCAGTGTCGGCGCAGTGCGCGCGCGCCACAACAGGAACAGGCCCAGCGCGACCAGCGGCAGCGACAGCACCTGGCCCATCGTCAGCCAGCCGAACGCCAGATAGCCGATGTCGGCATCGGGCACGCGCACGAACTCGACGAGGAAGCGGAACACGCCGTACAGCAGCGCGAACAGCCCCGACACCGCATAGCGCGGCCGCGGCTTGCGCGAGAACCACCACAGCACCACGAACATCACCAGCCCCTCGAGAAAGGCCTGGTAGAGCTGGGAGGGATGCCGCGCGAACTGGTCCAGCGCACCGCTGGCGAACTCGGCCTGCAGGTGCTCGGCCGACCAGCCGCGGAACGCGGGATCGGTCGGGAACACCACGCCCCAGCCGGCCTGGGTGTACTTGCCCCACAGCTCGGCGCCGATGTAGTTGCCGATCCGGCCCAGGCCCAGCCCCGGCGGCACCCACGGCGCCACGAAGTCCATGACGTCGAAGAAGTGCAGCCCGCGGCGCCGCGCCCACCACCACGCCACGACCAGCACGCCGAGCAGGCCGCCGTGGAAACTCATGCCGCCGTCCCAGACCTTGACCAGCATCAGCGGATTGGCGAGGAAGTCGCCGAATGCGTAGAACAGCACGTAGCCGATGCGTCCGCCCAGCACCACGCCGACGATGCCGTAGAACAGCAGGTCACCGAACTGTTCGGCATCCACGCCCGGCAGGCGGCCGGCGCGGATGCGGCTGCGGCCCAGCACCCAGGCGAGGGCGAACGCCAGCAGGTACATCAGCCCGTACCAGTGGATCGCAGGCTGGAACCCGCCGACCTGCGGCAGGTGGATCGCGACCGGATCGATCTGGTGGAGGATGATCATCGGATCAGCGCGGCATCGGATCGGTGGGCTCGTCGACCGGTGGCGTGCGCTCGCCGCGCAGGCGCATCGCGTTGCGCTTGGCCCACAGGTTCAGGATCTCGACGAAGGCCGAGAAGCCCATCGAGCCGTAGATGTAGCCCTTGGGAATGTGGACGCCGAAGCCGTCGAACAGCAGGTAGATGCCGATCAGCACGATGAAGGCCAGCGCCAGCATCTTCACTGTCGGGTTGGCGTCGATGAACTTGCCCAGCGGCTGCGCCGCCAGCAGCATCACCGAGACCGCGATCAGGATCGCGCAGACCATCACCGGCACGTAGTCGCCGGCCATGCCGACCGCGGCGATCACCGAATCGAGCGAGAACACGATGTCGATCACCGCGATCTGCGCGATCACCGTGCCGAACGAGGCGGTCGCCCTGCCCATGGCATGGCCTTCCTCGTGATCACCGCCCTTGAGCTGTTCGCGGATCTCCATCGCCCCCTTCACGACCAGGAACAGGCCGCCGAGGATCAGGATCAGGTCGCGCACCGAGATCCCGCGTCCGAACAGTTCGAACAAGGGATCGGTCAAACGCGCCAGCCACGCCAGCGTCAGCAGCAGGCCGATGCGGGTGATGCACGCGACCGCGATGCCGAACTTGCGCGCGAACTCCCGCCTCTCGACCGGCAGCTTGCCGACCGCGATCGAGATGAAGACAAGGTTGTCGATACCGAGCACGATCTCGATCGCGCTGAGGGTGATCAGCAGGAT
Organism: Proluteimonas luteida; assembly: GCF_021191695.1. Lineage (GTDB taxonomy): Bacteria > Pseudomonadota > Gammaproteobacteria > Xanthomonadales > Xanthomonadaceae > Luteimonas > Luteimonas luteida. The sequence goes on along the minus strand of NZ_JAIWPT010000012.1, from coordinate 67,962 downwards.
CCAGACCTGGGGGTCGGTCAGCAGTTCCATCATGGGAGACGCATCCTCGATTGATTCGTTGTTGTCACAGTTGCCACGCCGGGACGGGAGCCCGGCACGTTCATAACCAGCGGGGCAGCAATATCAGACTCCAGGTCGCCACCACGTTCACCATCAGCACGAACACCGCCGCCGAGCCCATGTCCTTGGCGCGACCGGCCAGCTCATGGTGCTCGGGGCCATAGCGCTCGATGATGGCCTCGATCGCGGAGTTCAGCAGTTCGGCCGCCAGCACCAGCAGGCAGCTGCCCAGCAGCAGCGCGCGCTCCACGCCCGTCTCGCCCAGCCACAGCGCCAGCGGTCCGACCAGGAGCAGCAGGTAGACCTCGAGCCGGAACGAGGACTCGTGCCACCACGCCGCCCGCAGCCCCTGCAGCGACCAGATCGTCGCCTTCAGCATCCGCGCGGGACCGCGCGGCAGATGACCGGTTTCGTCGCTCATCTGACCTGGCGCGCGGTGCAGGCGCGCGGAACGCTCGCTGACATGGAACAACCGGAAGGGAACGGCCCGGGCCGCGAACCGGGGATTTTGCCACATCCCGCCCATCGGCCACGTTTCGGCCGGTGGCATCGGTTTGCATTGCCGCGATCCGGCTGGTTCACTGGCCCCCGGCCTTTCCCGGGACCCTCCGATGTCGAACCTCCGCCTGCGCTGCTGCGCCGCCCCGCTGTTCGCCGCCCTGCTGGCCCTGGCCGGCTGCACCGGCACCGGCGTCGGACGCGCCATCGACACCCCGGAAGCCGTGGAGGCGCCGCTCGACCCGGTGTCGTCGCCGGACTGGGCCCGCGACATGGCGCGCTTCGCCGCCGAGGACGCGGCAACGCCGCCGCCGGAACGGCCGGTGGTGTTCACCGGCAGCTCGTCGGTCCGCATGTGGACGACGCTGGCGCAGGATTTCTCCGACGTGCCGGTGCTCAACCGCGGCTTCGGCGGCTCCCAGGTCCGCGACGCGGTCTGGTACGCCGACGAGATCGCCGTGCGCTACCGGCCGCGCCAGATCGTGCTCTATGCCGGCGACAACGACATCGACGCGGGACGGACGCCACAGCAGGTACTCGCCGACACCCGGGCCTTCGTCGCCCGCGTCCGCCGCGACCTGCCCGGTACCTCGATCGCCCTGCTGGCAATCAAGCCCAGCCCCTTGCGCGAGGGTTCGCTCGATGCCCAGCGCACGGCCAACGACGCGATCCGCGACTGGGCGGCAACGCAGAAGAACGTGGCCTTCATCGACGTCTTCACGCCGATGCTCGATGCCGACGGCAGGCCGCGCGGGTCGCTGTTCCTCGAGGACCGCCTGCACCTCAACGCCGATGGCTACGCGCTGTGGCGCGGCATCGTCGAACCCTATCTGGTGCGGTGAAGGCGCCTTCACCCCGCCCGAATGCGCCGGCCGCGACACTGATCCGCCCTGATCGCAGGAGCGGACGATGCCGACCCGCCACACCGCCGCCAAGGCCTTCGCGTCGCTGATCCTAGGAGTCGCCATGCAACCCGTCTTCGCCCAGTCCACGGTCGAACCGCAGCATCCGGGCAATCCCGGCTACGACGCCTTGCTGGCCGCCGCGGTCGCGCCGGTCCACGCCGCCTTCGGCGACAGCGTGAAGGTGGAGGTCGAACGCCTCGACCGGCTGGGACGCTGGGCGTTCCTGCAGGGCACGCTGCGCGCTGCCGACGGCGGCATGCCGGACTACACCGGCACGCCCTACGCCGAGCGGGCGGCCACCGGCGGCATGTCCGATGTCTACGTGGCCCTGCTGCAGGCCCCATCGCCGTCCGTCCCCCCGGAAGACGCCGACAGCGCCGAAGACCGGGCCGCGGATACCGAAGCCACGATACCGCCGGCCGCGGCTGCGCAGGCGGTGTCCGGCAACGTGAGCGCCGCGGTTTCCGACGACGGCGCGGAACCCGCCACACCACCCGACGCAGACGCTGGAGAAGGCGCCGCCGGGACCGCCGAGACCGCCTGGACCCTGATCGACCACGCCATCGGACCGTCGGATGTCGCCTGGCTGACCTGGCCGACCGAACATGCCGCGCCGCGGCAGCTGTTCGGCTTCTAGCCGGGCGCTTCCCAATACTTTCGGCGATCCGTCCCATCGGCTCCCGCGGGCCGGCGTTCGCCGGCCGCTCCCGCGACACCGCCAGCCGGGGCCGCACACGCGAAACGGGCCGGTGCGATCCGCCCGGCCCGTCCCCGCAACGCCTTGCCCCGCGGATCAGCGTGGCGGCGTGATGATCTCGTAGTTGCCCGACGCCCCGCCCCAGCTCACCCGCTGGGAACCGTCGGCATTGACGTTGTTGGAGCCGATGAACTTCGGCTGGCCATTCTCGAACCCGGCGAAGAACACGACGTGCGACTGGCCGTTCTTCTGCATCAGCACCACGTCGCCGGGCTTGGCGTTCTGCAGCGACACCGTCTGCCACCCGTCGCCCTTGAGGTTGTTCGCCAACTGGTCGACCGAGGCGCTGGCCTGGCTGGAATCGATCAGTCCTGCCTTCTGCAGCACCGCGGAGACGAAGTTCGCGCAGTTCACGTTGTTGGGAACCCAGGACTGCATCGGCAGTTCGTCGCTGTGCTTGAGCTCGCCGGCGTTGCGGCCGATGAACTGTTCGGCGATGGCGGCCGCATTGCGGCCATCGACCGGGCCGGAATCGGCGATCGGCCCCGTGCCGGTGGTCGCGCCCGGTCCCTGCCCGCCCGACGGTGCGCCGTTGGCACCGGGGATCACCAGCGAGTCGCCGGCATAGATCAGGTCGGGATTGGAGATCTTGGAGTTCGCGGCCATGATCGCATCGACCGAGGTGCCGTAGCGCACGGCCAGTGCGGACAGGGTGTCGCCCCAGGAGATGTTGTGTGTTGCGCCACCGATCGCGGTCATCGTCATGCCTCCGGATATGAATCACGGTGCCCGGCGCGCATCGGCACGGCCTGGGCGGATGTGGCTACCTTCGCCCCCACGCCACCGATGCTCAATCTGGGACAGACCCTAGGTCGCGCCCATCCGCCATTCAGCCGCGGATGGGCCGGCGGCCTGCCGGCGCAACGCGCCCGCCCACCACGCCGGATCCGCGCCGTCGGCCCGCAGCGCGGCAGGCAGCATGTCCTGGATCAGATCCTCGGCATCGGCGCGATGGCACGCATCGCAATCGAGGGCAGCACACGACAGGTAGCGGCCTCGTTGCGGGCCGGCGTCCCGTCCCCGGTCAGACGTCGCGGAAAATCGCGGTGCCGCGCCGACCATCGCCACGCACCCAGCCGCGGTACATGCCCGAGGTGCTGAACGGCATCGCGATGTTGCCGTCGCGATCGACCGCGATCGCACCGCCGTCGCCACCCAGGGCCGGCACCACGTCGCAGATCACCGCATCCGCGGCCGCCTGCAGGCTGTGCCCGCCATAGGCGATGCGCGCGGCGATGTCGTGCGCCACGGCCGCGCGCAGGAAGAACTCGCCCCAGCCGGTGCCCGACACCGCGCAGCGCGCATCGGCCCAGGTCCCGGCGCCGATCACCGGCGAGTCGCCGACCCGGCCCCACTTCTTGTTGGTCATGCCGCCGGTCGAGGTGGCCGCGGCCAGCCGCCCGTCGGCGTCCAGCGCCACCGCGCCGACGGTGCCGAAATACTTGCCGCGCAGGTTCTCCGCGGTGGCGTCGGATTGCGCGCGCTCGGCCGCCTCGCGGGCCTGCGCCTGCAGCAGTTGCGCGTGCCGGTGCGGGGTGTCGAACCAGGCGTTGGGCACGCGTTCGAGATCGGCCTGGGTGTCGGCGAACCGTTCGGCGCCCGCACCGATCAGCAGCACATGCGGCGAGTCGGTCATCACCCGGCGCGCCAGGCGTACCGGATTGCGGACCGTGGTCACGCCCGCGACCGCGCCGGCGCGCTGGCCGACGCCATCCATGATCGAGGCGTCGAGCTCGTGACCGCCATCCGCGTCGTAGACCGAACCCTTGCCGGCATTGAAGTGCGGCGACTCCTCGAGTGCGACGACGGCCGCCTCGACCGCGTCGAGCGCGCTGCCGCCAGCGGACAGCAGCGCCTGGCCGGCGTCCAGCGCACCCTGCAGCGCGGCGTGGATCGCGGCCTCGGCGGATGCCTCCAGCGCATCGCGCTCGATGACCCCGGCGCCGCCGTGGATGACCAGGACGGTCGGTGGACTTGCTCGATCGGACGCCATGCCCCCTCCATGCGATGCCCGCTTGCAGTCGCGGACGAAGCGGCCAGCATAGCCGGCACCGCGCGTGCGGCGCCATGCGCGGCGCTGCCCTCCGGCGCGGCAAGGGGCGGCCCCAGACCTGCGCGATGCGAATGAATCGCAACGGCATTGGAAACGATTGCACGGGCGATTCCGTGCGCTTGCGCACATGCGATCCGCGCAGTGCGGACGAACGCGGGCCACCGATTTGACAGCCCTTGCCACGCCGACAAATCTCGCTCCATCCGGCCGCGCCCATTGCCAGTCCACGCCACCGGCAGCGGTCCGCACGGGAACAGGGGATCCACCGCAGTCGACACCCGTCGCCATCTCCAGGAGATCCCGTCATGTCCAAGAAGCGCCCGCTCGTTTCCGCAATCTCCGCTGCCCTCGCACTGTCCGCAATCCTCGCCATGCCGGCCTTCGCCGCCGAGCTGCGCAAGGTGGAAACACCGATCCCCGGCCGCTACATCGTCGTCTTCAACGGCGACGGCATCCGCGACAAGGTCGAGGAGGACCGCTTCGCCGGCCGGCTCGACAAGGCCGCGGCGGCCTCGCCCGACTTGGCGATCGCCCGAGAGGTGGAGCGCACCGTGGTCGACGTCGCATCCGAGCACGCCCTCGACGTCGGCCTGGTCTACACCCACGCGCTGTACGGCATGGTGGTGGATGCCGACGAGCGCGCGCTGGCGAAGCTGCTCAACGATCCGCGCGTGGACTTCGTCGAGGAGGACGGCCTGGTCGAACTGTCGGCGACCCAGACCGGCGCGACCTGGGGCCTGGACCGGGTCGACCAGCGCGACCGTCCGCTCAACGGCACCTACATCTACAACCAGACCGCCGCCAATGTGCGCGCCTACATCATCGACAGCGGCATCCGCACCGGCCACAACGAGTTCGGCAGCCGCCTGCTGTCGGGCTATTCGGCGATCAACGACGGCCGTGGCACCAACGACTGCAACGGCCACGGCACCCATGTCGCCGGCACCGTCGGCGGCACCACCTGGGGCGTGGCCAAGCAGGTCCGCCTGGTGCCGGTGCGGGTGTTCGGCTGCACCGGCGGCAGCGCCAACTCGACGATCATCGCCGGCATCGACTGGGTGCGCGCCAACCGCGTGCTGCCGGCGGTCGCCAACATGAGCCTCGGCGGCCCGGCGTCCAGCGCGACCGACACCGCCACCAGCAACCTGATCAACAGCGGCGTCACGGTGGTGGTCGCGGCCGGCAACAACAATGGTGCGAATGCCTGCAACTACTCCCCGGCACGCGTCGGCAACGCGGTGACCGTGGGCTCGACGACCTCGACGGATTCGCGCTCGCCGTTCTCCAACATCGGCAGCTGCGTCAACATCTTCGCACCGGGCACTTCGATCCGCTCCGCGTGGCATACCAGTACGTCGGCGGCCAACACCATCAGCGGGACCTCGATGGCCTCGCCGCACGTCGCCGGCGCGGCGGCGCTGTACCTGGCCGGCAATCCGTCGGCATCGCCGGCGACGGTGCGGAACTGGGTCTACGGCAATGCGACGACCAACCGCCTGACCGGCATCGGCACGGGATCGCCGAACCGGCTGCTGTACACGCGTTGAGGATCGCCGCAACGCAGGCCGGAAGGGGCGCCACATGGCGCCTCTTCCGCATCGTTGCCAGCGCCGGGTCGTAGCGCCGGGCTTGCCCGGCCGAATGTTTCCGGCGCCTTGCCCGGCTGCGCCCGGAAAGGAGACGCCAGCACGGGCCCGGCGCTACTGTTGCCGCAGCGCCTCGATCGGATCGAGCTGCGAGGCCTTGCGCGCCGGGTAGTAGCCGAAGAACAGGCCGGTCGCGACCGAGAAACCCGCGGCCAGCGCGACCACCTTGCCGTTGAGCTGGATCGGCAGGTCGGTGTTGTAGTGGCCGACCAGCAGCGCGCCGATCACGCCGAAGGTGATGCCCAGCACGCCGCCGCCCAGCGACAGCAGCATCGCCTCGGCCAGGAACTGCCGGCGCACGTCCGAAGGCCCCGCGCCGACCGCCATGCGCAGGCCGATCTCGCGGATGCGCTCGGTCACCGAGACCAGCATGATGTTCATGATGCCGATGCCGCCGACGATCAGCGAGATCGTCGCCACGGCGCCGAGCAGCCACGACATCTGCTGCGTGGTCTGGTTGCGGGTGGCGACGATCTGCGAGACGTTGCGCACCTGGAAGTCGTCGGCGTCGCCGGGGCCGATGCGGTGGCGCTGGCGCAGCAGTGATTCGACCTCGCCCTGCACGTAGGTCAGATCGCGCGCGTCGGCGACGGTCAGCGAGATGTCCATCACCGCGCCCGCCGGCAATCCCATCGCGCCCATCAGCCGGCGCCGCGCGGTGTCCAGCGGCACCATCAGGATCTCGTCCTGGTCGCTGCCGAAGCCGCTCAGGCCCTTGCTGCCCAGCGTGCCGAGCACGGTGAACATGGTGCGGCCGATGCGCACCTGCTCGCCGACGCCGGTCTCGTCGCCGAACAGCTCGCGGCGCACCGTCTCGCCCAGCAGCACGACGCGCTCGGCACCGGTGAAGTGCTGCGGCTCGAATCCGCTGCCGTTGACGACCTGCCAGCCGTTGATCTCGAGGAAGTCGGGCTGCACCCCGCGCCAGCTGCTGTTCCAGTTGCGTTCGGCGTAGACCACCTGGCTGCTGCCGCGCAGCGAGCCGGAGATGTACTGCACCTCCGGGATCTCCTGGCGGATCGCGTCGACGTCACCCGCGTTGAGGGTGAAGAAGCTGCTCGCGCTCATCCGCGCGCCGCCCGGCGAACGACCGGCGCTGGGCCCGATGTCGAGCTTCTGCGCGCCCAGCCCCGACAGCTGGCGCTCGATCTCGGCCTGCGTGCCCTGCCCCACGGACACCATGATGATGACCGCGGCGATGCCGATGATCACGCCGAGCGAAGTCAGCGCGCTGCGCATCCAGTTGCCGCGCAGCGCAAAGATCGCGGTGCGCAGGACGTCGATGAAGTTCATGACTTGGACCCGGGATTGGGGATGACCGGACGTGCGTCCGTTGAAAGCCGGGATTGGGGATTCGGATCGGGATTCGGATTGGAATCGAACCCCGAATCCCGACTCCCGGCTCCCGACTCTTCGTCCAGCTGACCGTCGCGCATCACGTAGGTGCGGTCGGCATGGGCCGCCACGTCGGGATCGTGGGTGATCAGCACCACGGTGTGCCCTTCGTCGCGCAGCCGCTTGAACAACGCGAGGATCTCCTCGCCGGTTTTCGTGTCGAGCGCGCCGGTCGGCTCGTCGGCCAGCAGCACCGGCGGCCGGTTGATCAGCGCGCGCGCGATCGCCACGCGCTGCTGCTGGCCGCCGGACAGTTCGCTGGGCCGGTGCCCGGTGCGCGCGCCCAGGCCCACCGCCTCGAGCGCGGCCTGGGCGCGTTCGCGGCGCTCGGCCGGCGGCACGTTGGCATAGCCCAGCGGCATCGCCACGTTGTCGAGCGCACTCATCCTCGGCAGCAGGTTGAAGCCCTGGAACACGAATCCGATCTTGTCGCGGCGCAATGTCGCCAGCTCCTCGCGGTCCAGCGTCGAGACGTCGACGCCGTCGCACAGGTAGACGCCGGCGCTCGGCGTGTCGAGCGCGCCGATGAGGTTCATCAGCGTCGACTTGCCCGAGCCCGACGGCCCCATGATCGCGACGAACTCGCCGCGCATGATCCGCAGGTCCACGCCGCGCAGCGCGATCACCTCGGCCTCGGTGCCCTCGCTGTAGATCTTCTCCAGCGCGCGGGTCTCGATGACCGGGACGTCGGCGGCGGTGGCGCCGGTGTTCCGGGAACCGGCACGGCTCATCGTGGCGCGCGCTCGCCGATCACGATCGCATCGCCTTCGGCGATGTTGCCCGAGACCTCGACGCTGGTGCCGTCGGTGGCGCCGATCCGGACCTGCACGGCCTCGCGGCGGCCGTCGACCAGCCGGTACAGCGTGGTCCGGGTCGCGCCGACCAGCGAGGCCAGCGCGCGGTTCCACTGCGCCTTCTGCGCATCGTCGAGCAGGTCGGTGAACCCGGCGAAGTCCTGCTGGAAGCGCTCGGTCATGCGCTGGCGCATCTGCGCCTGCACCGCCGGGTCGCTGCCGCGGCTCGCGCCGGCACCGGCGCCGAAGCCGCCGGGTCCCGGACCGCCCGCGGTCGGCGCGGCCGCGCCCGCGGCGCGTTGCGGCCCGGCCTGCTGGCGTGCACGCACCGCCGCAATGGCCTTGTCGAACGCGCTGCGCTGCGCATCGGTCAGGGTCATCGACGCGGCAACGGCCTCCAGGTCGTCGGCCAGGCCGCCGCCGCGCGGCGCGCCGCCTGGCGTGGCCATCGGGATGCCCGCGGCGTCGGCCGGCTTGTAACGGGTCGCCGCGCTCGACACCTTGAGCACGTTGCTGCGGTTGCTGACCTCGATCTCGGCGTTGACGGTCAGCCCCGGCAACAGGGTGCCGTCGCTGTTGTCGACGCTGACCACGACCGGATAGGTGACGACGTTGTTGGTCGTCGTCGCCGACAGCCGGACCTGCTCGACCACGCCGCGGAACTGGCGGTCGGGGAAGGCGTCGGCGGTGAAGCTCACCGCCTGGCCGGCCTCGACCTGGCCGATGTCGGATTCGTCGACCGACAGCTCGATCTTCATCTTCGACAGGTCCTCGGCGATCTGGAACAGCTCCGGCGCGGTCATGCTGGCGGCGACGGTCTGCCCCAATTCGATCGACCGCAGCAGCACCACGCCGTCGACCGGCGAGCGGATCACGGTGCGGTCGAGGTTGACCTGGGTGGTCTGGGTCGCCGCGGTCTGCTGGCGGATCTGCGCCTCAGTCGAGGCGATCTGCGCCCTCGCCTGGTCGAGCGTGGCCTTGGCCAGGTCGACATCGCTCTGCGCAACCAGCTTCTGGGCGCCGAGGTCGGCCTTGCGGCGATAGTCGAGCTCCGCGTTCTGCAGCGTCGCCCGGGCCTGCGCCAGCGACGCGCGCGCCGCGGCGATCTGCGCGTCGCCCTGTTCGATCTGCGCCTGGTAGGTGCTCGGATCGATGCGCGCGATGATCTGGTCCTTGACGACCTTGTCGTTGAAATCCACCAGCACTTCGGTGATCTGGCCCGAGATCTGGCTGCCGACGGTCACCGTCGACGTCGCGCTGAGCGTGCCGGTCGCGGAGATCGCGACGCGGATATCGCCGCGTTCGACCGGCGTGGTGCGGTAGGCGTCCTCCGCCCCGGCCTTGTCCCGCTGGATCCAGAACCAGAGACCGGCGCCCGCTGCGGCGAGCACGACGACGGCGATGAGAAGGCGCGGCAGACCGCGACGTTTCGGCTTGGGGCGGGTGCTCATGGGTCCATTCTTGGCTGGCGACATCTCAGGCTAACGCACGACCCGTGTCGGAGTTGACCGCGCCCCCTGAACTTTTTTCCGACGCCCGCCCGTGCCGGCGAACCGCGGTTCAGTCTTCCCGCGGCTGCAGTGCGAGCGTCACCGTGGTGCCCTCGCCGGGCGTGCTCTCCAGCGCCACCGGCCAGCCGAAGCGGGTCCCCAGCCGGCGCACGATCGACAGGCCGATGCCCTTGCCGGGCTGGCCGAAGGGATCGGCGCGGAAGAACGGGTCGTAGACCCGGCGCAGCACCTCGTCGGACATGCCGATGCCGGTGTCGCGGACGATGATGCGGTCGCTGTCGACGACGACGTCGACCTGCCCCTTTTCGGTGAAGGCCCAGGCGTTGCGCAGCAGATGGCCGAGCATCACCCCGAGCACGCGCGGCGGCGCGTCGAGCCGGGGACGCGCGCGGATCTCGACCTGCAGCGCGACCTGCTTGGCCTCGAACAGCGCGCGGACCTTGTCCACTTCCTCCTCGACCACGTCGACGACCTCGAACACCTCGCTCTGCGGCACCACGCCGCGCTCGCGGGCCAGCACCAGCAGCGCGTCGATGATCGACTCCATGTCCTGGGTCGCGCGCCGGATGCGCTGCAGCGGCCGCTGCTGGTGCGGCGGCGTCGAGGGATCGGCCGCGATCATGTCGCTGGCGACGCGGATCACCGTCAGCGGCGTGCGCAGCTCGTGGCTGGCGTCGCGGGTGAACTCGCGTTCGCGGCGTACGAACGCGGCGATGCGTTCGCCCAGCCCGTGCAGGGCGCTGGACAGCGCATAGGCCTCGCGACCGGAGTCGGCCCGGGTCTCGATCGGCTCCGGCAGGCCTTCCTCGTCGCCGGCCGGATCCCAGCGTCCGACCTGGTCGGCGAGGCGGTGGATCGGCAGCACCATGCGCTTGGACGTGCGATAGGTCATCCACGACACGGCGAAGATCGTCGCCAGCGACATCAGCGCCAGCACCCCGGCGATCAGCGCCAGCATCCGGTCGAAGGCCGACAGCGACGCAGCCAGGTACAGGGTGCCGCCGGGCCGGCGGTCGACCAGCAGCATGCCCTCGGTATCGCGCCGCGAGGAGAACCCGGGCGGCGCGTCCTTGAACCAGACCAGGCTGGCGATCGCGCGGTCGCCGCCCACCACGGCGTCGAGGGCGGCGTCCGTGTCGGAGACGAAATAGCCCTGCATGTTGACGCTGAACGGTGGCGGATAGGCCACATCGGTGCCGCGGGCCAGCCAGTAGGCGTCGGCTTCCGCCTGCAGCCATTGCCGGGTCAGCACCTCGCGCCCCAGCAGCGCGGAGGCCATCACGCAGACGATCAGGATGATCCCGGCGATCACCGCCTGGAACGTGAACGCATCGCGGATGCGGTTTGGCAGGCCTTGCGGCATCGGCGTGTCGACGTCCCCGCGACCGGCTTACGCCGGCGACTGCTCGATGTCGGCGATCCGGTAGCCGGCGCTCTGCACGGTGTGCAGCAGCTGCTTGTCGTAGGGCTTGTCGATGATCTTGCGCAGGTTGTACAGATGGCTGCGCAGGGTGTCCGAGTCGGGCAGGCTGTTGCCCCAGATCTCGCGTTCGATTTCCTGGCGGTTGACCACCCGCGGCGATTCCCGCATCAGGATCGTCAGCAGCTTCATGCCGATCGGCGAGAGCTGCAGCTCGGTGCCGCCGCGGGTCGCGCGCATGCTGGCCGGGTCGAGCACCAGGTCGGCGACCTTCAGCACCTCGGAGCCCACCTGGCGGCGTTCGCGGCGGATCAGCGCGCGCAGGCGCGCTTCCAGTTCCTGGATCGCGAACGGCTTGGTCAGGTAGTCGTCGGCGCCCGAGCTCAGCCCGGTCAGTTTCTCGTCGAGCGTGTCGCGCGCGGTCAGCATCAGCACCGGCGTCGACTTGCGCGCATCCTCGCGCAGGCGCTTGCACACCTCGATGCCGTCCAGACGCGGCAGCATCAGGTCGAGCACGATCACGTCGTAGCTGTTTTCGGTCGCGAGGCGATAGCCGTCGAGGCCGTCGGCGGCATAGTCGACCTCGAACCCGCGCCCTTCCAGATATTCGCCCACCATTTCCGAGATGTTGCGGTTGTCCTCGACGATGAGGACGAGCCCCCCCGGTTCCTGCCCTGCGCGCATGCTGACTCCCAGCGGTGTTGTGACATTAATGTTTGTGAAAATGCCACGCCGGCGGTGCAGGCACCGTGAAGATTCCACGGCCCGTGACGACACTGGGTCGGTCTACCGCCTGCGCCTGTGTCGCACCGCCAGGTGTCGCCGGACGGCAGGCCCCGTCGACGGCGGAACGCTCAGAACCGGATCCGGCCGGTCAGGATGTCCTTGAACATCACCCAGTCGCCGATGAACGAATACAGCGGATGCCGGAATGTCGCCGGCCGGTTCTTCTCGAAGAAGAAATGCCCGACCCAGGCGAAGCCGTAACCACAGGCCAGCGCGGCCAGCAGCCACCACGCATTGCGTTGCCACAGCGCGACGCCGAGCAGCACCAGCACGCCGCAACTGCCGATGAAGTGCAGCCGGCGCGAAACCGGGTGCGTATGCTCGCCGAGATAGAACGGATAGAACTCGCGGAAGCTGGCGAAGCGGCGCATATCCCCTCCCGTGGACGTCGGGCCGTTCGTGGCAGGCGCATGATGACCGGCCTGCCGGGCAGGCACAACGCCGCGCCGGCGTGGACGATGGGCCCGCCGCGGGGCGACCGGGACGCAGGCCCCGCGCAGGACGGAGACCGGCGCCGCCCGATCAGCGCTCGCCGGAGCCGGTCTCCGCATCTTTGACGCGGTGCCAATAGAGGTCCTGCGCGTCCAGTGGCAGGTCGTCCAGGCGCACGCCATCGGCACGGGCCAGCGTTTCCATCGCGCGGAAGCGGCGCTCGAACTTGTGGTTGGCCCGTCGCAGCGCCGCGCCGACATCGACCTTCGCGTGTCGCGCCAGATTCGCCGCGACGAACAGCAGGTCGCCGATCTCTTCCTCCAGGCGCGCCTGCGCCTGCGGGTCCGCGGGGTCGGCGGCCACCGCGTCGAATTCGGCGCGGACCTCGTCGATCTCCTCGTGCAGCTTGTCGATGACCGGCGCCGGGCCCGGCCAGTCGAAGCCGACGCGCGCGGCGCGCTTCTGCAGTTTCACCGCACGCTGCCATTCCGGCAGGCCGCGGGCGATGCCGGCGAGCGCCGAGGTGTCGGTTGCGCCGGCCGCGGCCCGCTCCTGCTGCTTGATCGCCTCCCAGTCGCGGCTGACCGCATCGGCGTCCACGGCGGGCACGTCGCCGAACACGTGCGGGTGACGGCGCAGCATCTTGCCGCTGATCGCATCGACGACATCGCCGAACGCGAACGCGCCCTGCTCCTCGGCCATGCGTGCGTGGAACACCACCTGCAGCAGCAGGTCGCCGAGCTCGTCGCACAGTGCCGGCAGGTCGCCGCGGTCGATCGCATCGGCGACCTCGTAGGCTTCCTCGATCGTGTACGGCGCGATCGAGGCGAAATCCTGCTGCAGATCCCAGGAGCAGCCGCGCCTGGGATCGCGCAGCCGCGCCATGATCGCGAGCAGCCGTTCCATTCCATTGTTCGTGTCGTGCATCGCTTGCCCCGGATAACTGTTTTGGCCGCGGATCTACGCGGAGAAACGCGGATCAGGCAAAAGTGATGCCTGTTTTCTTGCCTTTTGCTTTTGAATCCGCGTCATCCGCGTAAATCCGCGGCAAAAACCATCAGATCCACTCGCGCCACGGCAGATCGGGATCGCCCAGTGCGATGAAGTCGCCGTTGAGGAGCGTGTCGCGCCGGTTGTAGCGGAACGGACGGCCCTGCGGGTCGAGCAAGCAGCCGCCGGCCGCTTCAAGGATCGCCTGGCCGGCGGCCGTGTCCCACTCGCTGGTCGGCCCGAAACGCGGATAGACGTCCATGCCGCCTTCGGCGATGCGGCAGAACTTCAGCGACGAGCCCAGCGGCATCGGCACCACGTCGCCGATGCGCGCCAGCAGCGCGGTCGTGCGCGGGTCGCGATGCGAGCGGCTGGCGGCCACGCGCAGCGCGGACGGCGGCGCGCCGGCGCAGCGCCGGGTATGGATGGGCGTATCGGCGTCGCCGTCGCGGCGGAACGCACCGCGCGCCAGCGCGCCATGCCAGACGAGGCCGGTCACCGGCGCCTGGATCACCCCGAACGTCGCCACGCCGTCCTCGATCAGCGCGATGTTGACGCTGAATTCGCCGTTGCGCTTGACGAACTCGCGGGTGCCGTCGAGCGGGTCGACCAGCCACATCCGCGTCCATGACCGGCGTTCGGCCGTCGGCACGTTGCCCGCCGCCTCCTCCGACAGCACCGGGATGCCGGGAGTCAGCCGGCGCAGGCCGGCGACGATGATCCGGTGGGCATCAAGGTCGGCCGCGGTCACCGGGCTGTGGTCGGCCTTGCAGACGACCTCGAAGTCGTGCGCGTAGACGGCGAGGATCGCGCTGGCGGCGTCGCGTGCGATCGCGATGACGCCTTCGCGGACCGCGGCATCGACCGGGCAGGCGCGCTCAGTCACCGTGGTGGCGCAGCCAGTCGCGGACGATGTACAGCGCGGCGATCGAGCGGCCTTCGGAGAAGTCCTCGCGCAGGATCAGCTCGTGCAGCGCGTCGAGCTTCCACGGCACGACCTCGAGTTCCTCCGGCTCGTCGCCGGGCAGGCGCTCGGGGTACAGGTCGCGCGCCAGCACCAGCGTCGCCTGGTGACTCATGTAGGTCGGCGCCAGCGAGATCATGCGCAGCGCATCGAGACGGCGGGCGCCGTAGCCCGCCTCTTCCTTCAGTTCGCGGTCGGCGGCCTGCAGCGGCGTCTCGCCGGCGTCGATGCGGCCCTTGACCAGGCCCAGCTCGTAGCGATGCATGCCGGCGGCGTACTCGCGCACCAGCAGCACGGTCTCGTCGTCGAGCATCGGCACCACGATGACCGCGCCGTGCCCGCGCCCGTGCAGCCGCTCGTACAGGCGGCGCTCGCCGTTGCTGAACTCCAGGTCGAGCTGCTCCATGCGGAACGGACCGGCATCGTGTCCGGTGGTCTTGTGGATCGTCGGCAGGCGGCGGCTCAAGGCAGCGGTTCCCCGTCCACGCGGCGACGGACGCAAGCGGCGATAATGCGGGGATGACAGGACAGACTCACGATCCCGCCATTCTAGCCGACGGCGACGACTGGCGGACCCGCGACCTCGCCGCGGTCTGGCACCCGTGCACGCAGATGCGCGAGCACCCCGACATCCAGCCGCTGCTGCCGATCGAGCGCGGCGAAGGCGCATGGCTGATCGAGAGCGGCGGCCGCCGCATCCTCGATTCGGGCAGCAGCTGGTGGACCAACCTGCACGGCCATGCCGAGCCGCGCATCGCCGAGGCGGTCGCACGCCAGGCGCGCACGCTCGAACAGGTGATCCTGGCCGGCTGCACCCATCCCGGCGCGGTCGAGCTGGCCGAACGCCTGCTCACCATCGCGCCGCGCGAGCCCGGCCGCGCACCACTGAGCAAGGTGTTCTACGCCGACAACGGCTCGGCCGGCGTCGAGGTCGCGCTGAAGATGGCGTTCCAGTGGTTCGCCAACCGCGGCGACGAGCCGCGGCGCACGAAGTTCGTCGCCCTGCACAACGGCTACCACGGCGAGACGCTGGGCGCGCTGGCGGTCGGCGACATCCCGCTGTACCGGCGCGTGTACGCACCGCTGCTGTGCGAGGCGGTGTTCGCGCCGTCGCCGGACGCGTACCTGGCGCGCGACGGCCAGAGCGCCGCCGGCCATGCCGAGGATGCGGCCGACGCGCTGGCGCACCTGCTCGACGAACACGCCGGCGAGATCTGCGCGATGATCCTCGAGCCGCGGGTGCAGTGCGCCGGCGGCATGCGCATGCACGACCCGGTGTACCTGAAGCGCGTGCGCGAACTGTGCGACGTGCACGGCATCTTCCTGATCGCCGACGAGATCGCGGTCGGCTTCGGCCGCACCGGCACCCTGTTCGCCTGCGAGCAGGCCCCGGGCGACACGCGCAGCGGCGGCGCCGGTGGCATCCAGCCCGATCTGCTGTGCCTGTCGAAAGGCCTGACCGGCGGCTTCCTGCCGCTGGCGACGGTGCTGGCGACCCAGGTGCTGTACGACGGTTTCCTCGACGCCTCGCGCGAACGCGCGTTCCTGCATTCGCACAGCTACACCGGCAATCCGCTGGCCTGCGCCGCCGCGCTGGCCTCGCTGCGGATCTTCGAGAGCGACGAGGTGCTCGCGCGCAACCGCGACACCGCGGCGAAGATGGCGCGGCTGGCGGCGCAGGTCGGCAGCCACCGCCACGTCGCCGACACCCGCCAGGCCGGCATGATCGTCGCCTTCGAACTGACCCGCGACGGCGACCGGCGCACGCCGTTCGATCCGGCGCTGCGGGTCGGCCTGCAGGCCTACCGGCATGCGGTGGCGCGCGGCGTGCTGCTGCGCCCGCTCGGCGACATCCTCTACTGGATGCCGCCGTACTGCATCGACGACGCCCAGTTGCAGCTGCTGGCCGAGGTCACCGCCGAAGCCATCGGGAGCGCCACCGCATGCGCCTGATCCGGGCCTTCGTCGACCGTCCGCTCGCCGAGGGCCAGCGGATCGAGCTGCCCGACGACGCGGCCGCGCACCTGGTGCGGGTGCTGCGCCTGCGCGAGGGCGACGCCTGCGTGCTGTTCAACGGCGACGGCCACGACCACGACGCGCGGCTGGTCGCGACGGGCAAGCGCGGCGCGACCGCCGAGATCGTCGCCACGCGTCCGGTCGACGTCGAATCGCCGCTGCGCATCGTGCTGCTGCAGGGCATCGCCCGCGGCGAGAAGATGGACTGGATCCTGCAGAAGGCGACCGAACTGGGCGTCGCCGCGTTCGTGCCGGTGTCGAGCGACCGCAGCGAGGTCAAGCTTGATGCCGAGCGCGCCGGCAAGCGCCTCGCGCACTGGCGCAGCGTGGTCGTGTCGGCCTGCGAACAGAGCTGGCGCGCGCGGATTCCGCAGGTCGCCGTGCCGCAGCCGCTGGCGGCGGCCCTGGCCGCGTTGCCGGCCGGCGGTACGCGCTGGCTGCTCGACCCGGAGGCGGCCGCGGGCATCGCGACGATGCCGGCGCCGTCCGGCGAACTGCTGCTGGCGATCGGCCCCGAGGGCGGCTGGTCGCCGAACGACCGGGCCGCGCTGGTCGCGGCCGGCTTCGGCGGCCTGCGCCTGGGCCCGCGGATCCTGCGCGCCGAGACCGCCGGCATCGCCGCGGTCGCCGCGCTGCAGGCGCGATTCGGCGATCTGGCGTAGGACGGCTCTCGCCGCGCCAGCGCACGTCGGCCGCGTAGGGCCGACCTACGGCATGCGCATGCCGGGCGGGATCCGCCCTACGCCAGGATTTCGCGGATCGCGTGCTCGATGGCGTCGATGTCGGGGATCAGTGCGTCCTCGTCGTTGAGCCGCACGCGCGCGCGGACGGCCGCGGGCAGTGCGGCATCGCCATCGTCGTCGGTCGCGTCGAGCAGCGACGCGGCCGGGATCGTCACCAGGCGCGGGAAGCCGTGGGTCAGCAGGGCGAAGAACGGCATGCGCGCATCCCCGCCCAGCGCCTTGAGCACCACGACCTTGCTGCCCAGATCGGCCGCCTCCGCGCCCTGCCCGGACAACGCCGAGAACGCCACCAACGGCAGTCGCCAGCCGCGCCAGCGCATGCGCCCGAGCAGCCACTCCGGCGCATCGGCCACGGGTTCCGGCGGCGAGTAGGACAGCACTTCGGAAATGGTCGCGTTGGGCAGCAGCAGCTGCCCCGAACCGACCCGGACCAATGCGCCGCGGATCTCGTCGACGGTCGTGTTCACGGCGAGAGGTCTCCGGTATCGAGCGAAAGGGCGTGCGCGGCGGGTATCCAGCGCGCGGCCAGGATGGCGGCCAGTTCCGCGGGGGTACCCGAGGCGCTGCCGCGCGCGATCGCCGCGCTGGCGGCCGTCGCGTCGTAGCAGCCTTCCGGCGACTGTCCGGCGACCAGCGCCCCCTGCCACGCCGGGCCCATGGCCTGTTCGACCAGCGCGACATCGCTGCCGCTGAGGAACAGGACCGCGCTGTCGTCGGCGGGCAGCGCAGCGGGCAGCGCCGACGTGCCGCCGGCCTCGACGAAGCGGAGGACGCCGTCGCGACGCGCGATGTCGAGATCGGGCGTGACGAAATGGATCTCGCCGTCGGCGATCCCGTTGCCGGCCTCCGCCAGGCTCACCGGCAACTGCGCCGCGCGTTCCATCTGCCGGACGAGGCGGTCGTAACGCCCGCCATCGAGATGCAGGCGCACGAGGATCGGCCGCGGAAAACCCGGGGGAATCGCCGCCAGCAACTGGCGCACGGCGTCCGGTCCGCCCAGGCCGCCCTCGACGAGTACGGCGCCGTGTTCGGGGCCATGGCCGTAGCTGTCGGTATCGGCGAGGCTGAGGCCGGAGATGCGCGTCTCCAGCGCCGCCAGATCGACCCGCGCCGGCGCGTTGGGCGCGACGTCGGGCGCGTGCGCGGTGGTGGCCGCGGCGGCGAACGACGGCAATGCGTCGACATCGCTGACCGGGCCCGCGGTGGGCTGTTCCGTGGCGATGCCGGGCGCATCGGCACGCGGGTCGTCGTCGAATGCCGGCGCCGCATCGGCAGCATCCGCGGGAGACGCCGGCTCGGAGACCTCGACCGGCATCTCGACCGACCAGCCGGCGATGTCGTCGTCGACACCGGCGACATCCGCCGCATCCGTCGGCGCGTCGTCGTCGCGCGCCGCGAGCTCCAGGCCTGCGGCAAGCGCCGGGTCGACGACGATCGACAGCTCGACAGCGGTATCCGTGCCGTGCTCGAACGCGACCGGATCGAACGCATTGAAGCCCACGTTGCCGGCGCCCGCATCGTCCGGCGCGGCAGTCGCGGCGCCGTCATCCAGCGCGAGCGCCAGTTCCGCAGCGTCGATCCCGATCTCCGGACCGGCCAGGTCGTCGTCGTGCTGCGGCCCCGGCGGCAGCACGTCGACATCGCGGCGCAGTTTCGCCGACAGGTGCCGCAGCCACCGCGCCGCGTCCCAGCCGGTGCGGTCCAGGACCAGCGACGCCTCCTCGAAGATCACCGTGACCGCAGGATCGCCGAACGCCTCGACATACCGTTCCAGCGCGTCCTCCAGCACCGGCTCCAGCGACACGATGATCGCGGTGGGCGCCAGCGCCACCAGCGCCTGCGGCTCGGCCACGACCGGGTCGAGCACGCCCACGACCTCCACGCCGGTCGCCTGCAGGCCTTCGACGATGCGGTCGCGGGCCGCGCCCTCGCGGGCCAGCACCGCGGTACGGATGGGCCGGTCACTCATCGTCGCGGTCCATCTTCAGCAGTTCGTGGACGTGGCGCAGCAGGTCGTTCTCCTGATAGGGCTTGCCGAGATAGCGATCGACGCCGATCTCGAACGCACGCTGGCGATGCTTCTCGCCGGTGCGCGAGGTGATCATCATGATGGTGACCTCGCGCAGCCGCGGGTCCTCCTTCATCCGGGTCGCCAGCTCGTAGCCGTCCATGCGCGGCATCTCGATGTCCAGCAGCATCAGGTCGGGCACGCGCTCCTCCATGCGCTCGAGCGCGTCGACGCCGTCGCGCGCGGCGATCACCTCGAAGCCCTGGCGCTCCAGCACGCGTCCGGTGACCTTGCGCATCGTCACCGAATCGTCGACCACCATCACCAGCGGCACCGGACGCTGCTCCACCGGCGCGGACTCCGGCGCCGATGCAGCGCCCGCCGATTCGGCGGCCAGCACCAGCTGGCGGCGCACCAGCGGCGCCACGTCGAGGATCACCACGACGCGGCCGTCGCCCATGATCGTCGCGCCGAAGATGCCGGGGATCGAGGCGACCTGCGGCCCGACCGGCTTCACCACGATCTCGCGGTTGCCGATGATCTCGTCGACCGCGACCGCCGCGCGCAGTTCGCCGGAGCGGATCAGCAGCAACGGCATCTGCAGCTGGTTTTCCGCGCGCGCCGGCGCCTGCCCGACCAGGCGGCCCAGGTCGTGCAGCAGGTAGTCCTCGCCACCGTAGCGGTAGACCGCGTCCGGCCCCATGGCGTCGCGGGCGATGCGGCCGACGCCGCGCACCGAGGCGATCGGTACCGCGAAGCTGGTATCGCCGATGCGCACGAACGCCGACTGGGTGACGGCAAGCGTCTGCGGCAGGCGCAGGGTGAACGTCGCGCCCTGACCGGCGCGCGAGCGGATGTCGACGCTGCCGCCGAGCTGGCGCACTTCGCTGGCGACGACATCCATGCCGACGCCACGGCCGGCAAGGCGACTGACTTCGGTCGCGGTCGAGAAACCGGGCTCGAGGATCAACGCGTCGAGGTCGCCGTCGCCGAGCACCGCATCGGCACGGACCAGCCCGCGCTCCTCGGCCCGGCGACGGATCGCGGCGCGGTCGAGGCCGGCACCGTTGTCGCCGATCTCCAGCACCACCTCCGAACCTTCGCGGCGCACAGCGATATGCACGGTGCCCTCTTCCGGCTTGCCGGCCTCGCGGCGCGCCGCCGGCGTTTCCAGCCCATGCGCGATCGCGTTGCGCAGCATGTGCTCGATCGGCGAGACCATGCGTTCGAGTACGTTGCGGTCCAGCTCGCCCTGGGTGCCGTCGAGCCGCAGCTGCACCCGCTTGCCGGTCTCCTGCGCGGCCTGGCGCACGACGCGGCGCAGTCGCGGCACGAGGCCGTCGAACGGCACCATGCGCGTGCGCATCAGGCCTTCCTGCAGCTCCGAGCTGACGCGCGACTGCTGCAGCAGCAGGGTTTCGTACTGGCGGGTCAGGTCGTCCAGCGTCTGCTGCAGGCTGGTCATGTCCGCGGCGGACTCGCCCAGCGCGCGCGAGAGCTGCTGCAGGGTCGAGAAACGGTCGAGCTCCAGCGGATCGAAGGTCGCGTCGCCGGTGTCGCCCTCGCGCTGGAAGCGGGCGATGATCTGCGCCTCGGTCTCGATGTCGAGGCGGCGCAACTGGTCGCGCAGGCGCGTGTTGGTCTGCGCCATTTCGCCCATCGCGCCGCGAAACGCGCCGAGCTGCTGTTCCAGACGCGCGCGGTAGATCGCCACCTCGCCGGCGTAGGTCACCAGCCGGTCGAGCAGGTCGGCGCGGATGCGCACCTGTTCCTGCGATCCGCGCAGCGCGCCTTCCTCGTCGTCCTGCGCGGTCGCCTCGGGCAGCAGCGGTTCGGACAGCGGCGCGAGCGCGGGCTTGCCGGCGCTCGTCGCGGCGTCGCCACCGGAGGCCTCCGCGGTCGCCTGCAGGGTGCCGCTGAACGCCTCGACCAGCGCCTGCGACGGGCCGATCGCCAGATGCGCGCCGGCGCGCGTGACCATCGCATGCAGCCGGTCGAAGCCCTGTTCCAGCAGGGCGATGTCGCGCTGCCGCAGGTCGGTGCGCCGCTCGGCGACCGATTCGAGCAGGGTTTCCATCGCATGGCCGAGCTCGCCGATCTCCATCAGGCCGGCCATGCGCGCGCCGCCCTTCAGGGTGTGCAGGTCGCGCTGCAGGCCGACGATCGGCTCGTGCGGATCGGCGGTCTCGCGCAGTTGCGCCAGCAGGCCGTCGGCGTGGTCGAGCAGGTCGATGCCTTCCTCGACGAAGATGTCGACCAGTTCGGCATCGAGCCCGGTCATGTCCAGCGGGGCATCGGGATCCTCGCCCGCGGATGGCGCCATCGGCGCCGCCTGGGTTCCGGGCTCGAAGTCGGTTTCGGCCGGTGCCGACGATGTGTCGGCCGGCGGTGCAGCGGGGATATCGGATGCCGGCAGGGCCTCGAATCCGATGTCCGCCGAGGACGCGTCCCCGGCGGCGACTTCGGCAGCCGGTGCCTGTTCCGATGCGGATTCCGCTTCCGCTTCGGACCCGGAGCCGGTCTCGCCGGCGGCGTCGGTGACGACCTCGGTCGCGGGCGACGCTTCGCCTGCCGTTTCGGCTGATGTATCGGCCGGCGGTGCAGCGGGAGCATCGGATGCCGGCGGGGCCTCGATTCCGACGTCCACCGGGGATGCGTCCCCGGCGGCGGCTTCGGCAGCCGGTGCCTGTTCCGGTGCGGGTTCCGCTTCCGCCTCCGCTTCCACTTCGACCACGGAGTCGATCTCGCCGGCGGCGTCGGTGACGACATCGGCCGCGAACGCCGCTTCGCCTGCCGCTTCGGTTTCAGCCTCCGCTTCAGGTGCAGCCTCCGCGGCAGACGCGGCCGCGGCCAGTCCTGCTTCGACCAGACCACGCAGATGGGCTTCGAATGCCTTGCGTTCCCGGGTCAACAGGTCGGCTTCGAGCTGCGCCACCGCATCGGCGTCGACGGCAGTGGCGGGCACCGTGGCCGCGTCGTCCGCAGCGTCGGACTGTCCGGTTCCGTCCTGTGCCTGCGGACGCTGGGATACGGAGTTTTCCGCTTCCTGCGCCGCCTTCAGGCGTTCGGCTTCGAGACGTTCGTTCTCGAAGCGCAGCATGTCCAGGTGTTCCTGGTGCCGCAGGGCCGCGATGCGCTCGGCTTCGAGACGTTCGGCCTCCACGCGCTCGGCTTCAAGCCGCTCCGCCTCGACGCGCTCCGCCTCCAGACGCTCGGCTTCGAGACGCTCGGCCTCCACGCGCTCAGCTTCAAGCCGTTCTGCCTCGACACGCTCCGCCTCCAGCCGTTCGGCTTCAAGACGCTCGGCCTCGGCACGTTCGGCTTCAAGCCGCTCCGCTTCGACACGCTCCGTCTCCAGACGTTCGGCTTCGAGGCGCTCGGCCTCCACGCGCTCGGCTTCAAGCCGTTCCGCCTCGACACGCTCCGCCTCCAGACGCTCGGCTTCGAGGCGCTCGGCCTCCATGCGCTCGGCTTCAAGCCGTTCCGCCTCGACACGCTCCGCCTCCAAGCGTTCGGCTTCGAGACGCTCGGCCTCGGCACGTTCGGCTTCAAGTCGTTCCGCCTCGACACGCTCCGCCTCCAGACGCTCGGCTTCGAGACGTTCGGCCTCGGCACGTTCGGCTTCAAGCCGTTCCGCCTCGACACGCTCGGCTTCCACGCGTTCGGTTTCGAGCCGCTCGGCTTCTGCCGCGGCTGCCACCTCGTCCGCGTCCTCGTCGACGGTATCGAACAGGGCGGCGAACCGGTCGGTCGTGACGTCCGGCAGGGCATCGCGGGCGGCACCGATGCGTGCTTCCAGCGCCGGCAGCACCGCGACGCGCGGTTCGGGCGCGTGCAACTGCTGCAGCGTGTCGCGGACATGCGCGGCGATGTCGGCCAGCGTGCCGAACACGACTGGATCCGGCGCGGTCCTGGCCGCGACCAGACGCCGCGCGTACTCTTCGGCGGGCGCCAGCAGCATGCCGACCACCGGCACTTCGGCCATCGCGAACGCGCCGTGCATGGTGTGCAGCGCGCGCAGCAGGCGCTCGCCATCGACGACGCCGGCATCGCCACCGCTGGCGATCCAGGCCTCGACGGTGTCCAGATGCCCCTTGACCTCGGTATCGAGGATCTCCAGCAGCAGCGCATCGACCGATGCGGGCACGGTCTCGACGGCCTCGGTCGCAATCTCCCCGGCCGCGTCGCCCGCTTCGGGCGGCGGGCCGGCGGTCCCGGCATCGGACGGCGCCGGGACGGTGACGTCGCGATCGCCGACATCGACATCGACCACCGGCGCACGCGCGCCCGGCTCGACCGGCAGCATGTCGTCGCCGGCGGCGATCCGCGCGGCGGAGGCCTGCATGGTCTCGAGGTCGGCCGTCAGCACGGCATCGCCGCGCAGCACGGCCTGCAGTTGCGGCAGGGTGTAGAACGCCTGGTCGACCATCGCGACCACGGCCGGGCTGGCGCTGCGGCTGCCTTCGAGCACGCGGTTGAGCATGCTCTCGACCGCCCAGCTGAATTCGCCGAGCGTGCGCGCGCCGACCAGGCGGCCGCTGCCCTTGAGGGTGTGGAACACGCGGCGGATCGGCCGCAGCAGTTCGAGGTTGTCCGGCTGTGCGCGCCACGGCGGCAGCAGCGTGTCGAGATTCTCGATCTCGCCGGCAAACTCCTCGAGGAACACCTCGCGGATCTCGTCGTCGATCTCGTCGCCGGTCTGCTCGAAGCCGCCGATGCCGGTGCCGATGCCCGTCCCCGTACCGACCGCCGGGCTGCCGGGCACTGCCGGCGGCGCGGGGGGTGCCGGCGCGGCGGCGCTGCGGTCCCCCGCAGTCGCCTGCACGGCTGCCGCGGGGGGCTGCGACGCACTCGATCCCACCCACGGATCGGTGCCGCGCGCAAGCTGCCCGAGGTCGATGTCGAACGGACTGGCCGGCGGTTCGGGCGCGGTTTCCGGCACGGCCGGCACGCCGCTGCCGGCCGCCGGCAGCGGCCAGTAGCCGAGCGCCTCGAGGCTGGCGCGCGCGATGTCGAGGATGTCGCCACGGTCGCCGCGCTGGCCGCGCAGCGATTCCAGGTAGTACTCCAGGCTCGCCAGCGCATCGGCGAAGGTGTCGAGCTGGCGCCCGTTCGGCACCCGGCGGCGCGCGATCAGCTCGCGCTCGGTGTACAGGCGCACGCCGGTCAGGTAGTCGGCGGCCTGCGGGATCTCGAGGATCTTCAGGGCGCCGGCGACCTCGTGCAGCAGCCGCGGGACTTCCTGCAGTTCGCTGTGGTCCCAACTGGTCTCGACGAAGGCCACCAGCGCCTGGCGCGCATCGGAGAAGTTGGCCACCGCCTCGCGGATCACCACCGCCACGGTCTGCTGCGCCTCGACCGCCAACGCGTCCTCGGCGCCCGAGGCGTCGCCGCCGCTGCCGGGGCCTAGGCGCGACACCTGGTCGTCGAGGCTGGCGTCGACGTACAGCAGCGCGCCGGCGACATCGAGCAGGGTGTCCTCGTTGGCCGGCCTGGTGCCGTCGACGATCGCGCTCATGGTCTCGCGCTGCTGCTGCACGATCGAACGTGCGGCGCCGAGACCGAGCATGCCGAGGGTGTCGGCCACCCCCGCCAGCACCGCAATCTGCGGCCGCAGCGCAGCCGCATCGACCGCATGGGTGCGCAGGTGCAGGTCCAGGGCGTCCTTGACCCGCAACAGGTCCTCCTTGACCGCGCCCGACACCGTATCGAGCAGCGCGCGGTTGCGGCCGCTGAGGCTGCTGCGCGCATGGTCGATCTCCGACGCCGACGGCAGCTCGGCCTGCAGGTCGAAGGTCTCGCGCAAACCATCGAGCGCCGGATGCCCCGGCTGCGCGTGGGCGACGTGGTAGAGCAGTTGCCGGGTCGGCTCCTGCGCGGATTCGGCCGACACCGGTGCCGACAGCGCGGGATCCAGGTGCTGCCTGGCTTCGCGCTCGACGCTGGCGAATACCTGGCGCAGCGCAATGCCGTCGTCGACCGCGCCATCGGCCAGCGCCTCGGCGACGCGGGTGGCGACCCACAGCATGCGCCGCACCGCATCCGGCGCCTCGCAGGCGGCCAGCGTGCGCAGGGCATCGGCCAGCGGCCCGGCATCGACCGGTGCGATGGCGGCGTCGGCCGGCCAGGCCTGCAGCGCGGCGTGCAGCGCGCGCAGCGCGGCGCTGGACGCGTCGACGGCGACCGGCGCCACGGGCACCAGCGACTCCGGGGCCGCGCGCGCCAGATCCGGCGCGAACAGGATGCTCTCGCCGAGCCCGGGCTCGCCGCGCGCGGCGCGCAGTTCGTTGAGCAGCGGCAGCAGCACGATCGGGATGTCGCGGTGCCCGCCCTGCAGGCGTTCGAGGTAGTCGGGCAGCAGCAGCATGCCGCGCAGCAGCGCCGCGGAGGCGATGTCGCGGTCGGCGGCGCGGCCGTCGCGCAGCGCGTCGGCCAGCTGCTCCATCTCCTCGACGACCATCGCCGGTGCGGACAGCTCGACCATCCGCAGCGTGCCCTGGGCCTGGTGCAGATAGCCGGCGCACAGGCGCATGCGGCTGCTGTCGGACGGATCCTCGACGAAGGCCTCGAGTTCGAGCCGGGCCTGGCGCAGCACCTCGTCGAGCTCGGGCTTGATCCAGCCGAGCATCGTGTGGTCGATGGCATCGCGCAGCGCGGTCATGCGACGGCTCCGGCAGGAGCGGCGCAGGATCCGGACACGCCGACGGGACTCACGGTCATGCGATGGTCCTGGCTCAGGCCGGCAGCTTGAAGTCGGCGACCGAGCGGCGCAGGTCGGCCGCCAACTGCGCCAGGTTGCCGATCGACTCGGCGGTCTGGTTGGCGCCCTGCGAGGTCTGCGCGGTGATCGACTGGATCGTGTGCATCGCCGTGGTGATGTTGGTCGCCGCCGACGACTGCTGGTGCGCCGCCGAGGAAATCCCCTGGATGAGGTCGGCCAGGCTGGTCGACACGCTTTCGATCTCGCCCAGCGCGGTGCCCGCGTCCTCGGCCAGGCGCGCGCCGGCCACCACCTCGGAGGTCGTCTGCTCCATCGAGGTCACCGCTTCGTTGGTGTCGGACTGGATGGTCTGGACCAGCGTCTCGATGCGCTTGGTCGCGCTCGACGAGCGTTCCGCGAGCCGCTGCACTTCGTCGGCGACGACCGCGAAGCCGCGGCCCGCCTCGCCGGCGGACGCCGCCTGGATCGCCGCGTTCAGCGCCAGGATGTTGGTCTGCTCGGAGATGTCGTTGATCAGTTCGACGATCGAGCCGATCTCCTGCGAGCTTTCGCCCAGCCGCTTGATGCGCTTGGAGGTCTCCTGGATCTGGTCGCGGATCGAGTCCATGCCCTGGATCGTCTCGCGCACCACGCCCGCGCCCTTGGTCGCGATCTGCACCGAGCGCTGCGCCACGTCGGCAGACTCGGCCGAGTTCTTCGACACCTGGTCGATGCTCAGCGCGATTTCGCTGATCCGCTCCGACGCGGAGTTGATTTCCTGCGCCTGGTGCTCGGCGGCCTCGGCCAGGTGCATCGCGGTGGCCTGGGTTTCCTGTGCGCTGGAGGCGACCTGCACCGAGGTGTCGGTGATCGTCTGCACCAGGCTGCGCAGCTGCTCGATCGCGAAGTTGATCGAGTCGGCGATCGCGCCGGTCATGTCCTCGGTCACCGTCGCCTTGACCGTCAGGTCGCCTTCCGCCAGCGACCCCATCTCGTCCAGCAGGCGCATGATCGCCTCCTGGTTGCGGTTGTTGAGTTCCATCGTGGTCTCGTAGCGCTCGCGCTGGGCGCGGCTGAGCGAGAACAGCAGGCCGACGATGGCGCCGAGCGCGACCAGGCCGGCGATGATGCTGATCCAGATGTTGCCGAGCACGCTGGTGTCCTTCAGCGAGCCGAACGCGGTGAACGCGTTGAACAGCGAATCGCTGTCGCCGAGCAGCTTGTCCGAGCCGGTGACCAGGGCCGCGGCGGCGGTCTGCGCCTGGAACAGCTGGTCGGCGCTGGTCAGGATCGACTCGAGGTCCTCGCGCATTGTCGCCCATGCGGCATCGGCCTTGGACAGCGCGGCCAGCGCGTTGCCGTTGGTCAGCGCCTGCAGTTCACGCGAGGGGTCGCCCTCGCGCAGGCCGGTCATCACCTGCTGGAAGTCCTCGGCGTTGCGGCGCAGGCCCTGGCCGGCGATGGTGGCACCGCCGCCACCGGCCTGGACCTCGGTGACCCGGCGCGCCATGTCGCCGGCGAGCACCACCTGGCGCAGCGCCATGTAGACCTGCGACGACGGCGAGCCGCTGCTCGACATCGCGCGCACCAGCTCGTCGAGCAGCGCCTGCAGCTGCGGCACGCCCTGGCTGAAACGGTCGGCCTGGCCGGCGAACGCCAGTACCGCGGCTTCGCTGTCGGCCAGCTGGCCGGCGCTGACCGACAGCGGCTCCCAGGTCTGGGTGACGGTGCGGATCGGCCCGGCCACGCCGGTGGTGTCGCCGAACTGCTCGTTGAGCTGGCGGATGTCGCCGTCGATCTGCGCCCGGGTCTCGCGGAACGCCGCAAAGGCCGCCGCGTTGCCGCGCACCGCCTCGGCGCCCTGGTTGGCCAGCCGCTGCGAGTCCACGCGCAGGTTCGACGCCGAGGTGCTGGCGCCGCCCAGCCGGGCCGCCTTCCAGGTGCTGTAGCCGGTATTGAGGACCAGGACGATGCCCGCGATGCTGAGCAGCACGACCCAGAAGTTGGTGCCGAGGGTGCGCTTGCCGCCTGCAAGGGTGTCTGCTGCTGTGCTCATGCTGGTTTCGATCCTGCTCGATGCTCGATACGGAAGTGCGGCTCAGGCCGCGGCTTGTCTGAATTCCGGCGTACGGCCCAGCCGGTCAAGACTGAACACGCCCCAGGTGGCGTCGGCGTTCTGGTAGGCGCGGTCGATGAAATGCGCATAGCGGCCCTCGGCCACGCGCTCGGCGGAGACCTCTTCCTCCTCGAGGAAGCTGCGCTGGCCGAACAGCTCGTCGATGGTGACCGCCACGTCGCCGCCGGGCTGGCGCACGATCAGCACGCGCTGGCTCTCCTGCAGCACCGTGCGCTCGCCTTCGAGGAACTGCTTGAGGTCGACGATCGGCAGCAGGCTGCCGCGGATGTTGGCGACGCCGAGCATCCACGGTTGTGCACCGGGGACCGGCGTGATCTGCGGGATCGGCAGGATCTCGACCACCTCGCCGAAGGCCGATGCCAGCCGGCGGCGGCCGATGCGGTAGCCGACGCCGCGCCACAGGCCGGGGGCATCGAGCTCCTCGGGCAGGCCGACGACGTGCGCAAGGCTGCGCTGCTCGTAGCCGGCGAGGATCGCGAACGCGCCGTCCGCGGCGACTGCCTGCTGCGCCGGCCGGGTCACGCCCCCAGGACCTCGCTGATCTGCGCCAGCAGCGCGTCCTCGCGCGGCGGCTTGACGATGTAGCCTTTGGCGCCCTGGCGCAGGCCCCACATGCGGTCGGTGTCCATGCCCTTGGTGCTGATGATCACCACCGGGATGCCCGAGGTTTCCGCGTCGCGGGACAGCGCGCGGGTGGCCTGGAAGCCACTCATGCCCGGCAGCACCACGTCCATCAGCACCAGGTCCGGGCGCTCGCGCTTGCATGCGGCGATACCGTCCTCGGCGCTGGTGGACGCCAGCACCTCGTGGCCGGCGCGCTCGAGCCACTGCGTCAACACCGCGATATCGGTCGGCGAATCCTCGATCAGCAGGATGCGGGCCATGGCTGATTCCTTGCTCAGGCGTTGACGTGCGTGCGGATCGCGTCGAGGAGCTCCTCGCGCGTGAACGGCTTGGTGACGTACTGCTCGGAGCCGACGATGCGGCCACGGGCCTTGTCGAACAGGCCGTCCTTCGACGACAGCATGATCACCGGCGTGTCGCGGAATTCCTGGTTGTTCTTGATCAGCGCGCAGGTCTGATAGCCGTCGAGCCGCGGCATCATGATGTCGACGAAGATGATCTGCGGCCGCTGGTCGGCGATCTTGGCGAGCGCCTCGAACCCGTCGACCGCGGTCGTGACCTCCGCGCCCTCGCGCTTGAGCAGCGTCTCGGCGGTACGGCGGATGGTCTTCGAGTCGTCGATCACCATCACCCGCAGCCCATGCAGGCTGCCCGCGGGCGGCGTGTCGTCACTGGTCATGCTGTCTCCCCTGGTGCACGACGCGCCTGATCACCGGCGTCGTTGCAAGTCGGGAGTTATATCCCAGCCGGCCTGTGGAGTGTCAAGCTTTCGTGCGGTTTGTGCGCTCTGCCGCGGAATTGCGCCCCTTCGACGCGCCTGCGTGCCTGTTAAGATCGTCCGCCCTGCCTGCCGGTGTGTCCGCAATGTCGCTCGATGTCGTGGTGGTGATGGATCCGATCGCGTCGATCAAGGTCGCCAAGGACTCGACACTGGCGATGCTGCTGGAGGCGCAACGGCGCGGGCACCGGCTGCACTACGTGCGTCCCGGCGGGCTGGCGGTGTCCGACGGCACCGCGGTGGCCACGGTCGCGCCGCTGGCGGTGCGCGACGACCCGGACGGCTGGTTCGACCTCGGCGAAATGGCGGTGCGCGCGTTCGGCGACAACGACATCGTGCTGATGCGCACCGATCCGCCGGTCGACGCCGACTACCTGCAGGACACCCAGATCCTCGGCATGGCCCAGCGCCAGGGCGCGACGGTCGTCAACGACCCGCAGGGCCTGCGCGACCTGAACGAGAAGCTGGCGGCGCTGCTGTTCCCGCAATGCTGCCCGCCGACCCTGGTCAGCCGCGACCCGGCGCTGCTCAAGGCCTTCGTCGCCGAACACGGCGAGGTGGTGCTCAAGCCGCTCGACGGCATGGGCGGGCGCTCGATCTTCCGGGTGCGCGCCGGCGACGCCAACGTCAACGTGATCCTCGAGACCCTGACCCAGGGCCGCCACCTGGCGATGGCGCAGCGCTACCTGCCGGAGATCGTCGACGGCGACAAGCGCATCCTGCTGATCGACGGCGTGCCGGTCGACTATTGCCTGGCGCGGATCCCGCAGGGCGACGAGTTCCGCGGCAACCTGGCCGCCGGCGGCCGTGGCGAGGGCCGCCCGCTCAGCGACCGCGACCGCTGGATCGCCGCCCAGGTCGGTCCGGAGATGGTCCGCCGCGGCATGCGCTTCGTCGGCCTGGACGTGATCGGCGACTGGCTGACCGAGGTCAACGTCACCAGCCCGACCTGCATCCGCGAGCTCGATGCCCAGTTCGGGCTCAACATCGCCGGCCTGCTGTTCGACGCGATCGAGCGCGGGCGCTGAGCGCGATTGGCCACGGATGGATGCGGGCAAGAGCGAATGCGTGTGATTGGCCACGGATCGACGCGGATGCCCGCGGATAAGAGCGAAGGCGATGTCGTTGGCCACGGATCTGCTCGGATACGCGCGGATGAAAGCAGATGCGCCGTGGTTAACGTCGTTCAGGAGGCACATGCGCCGGCACGGTCGACCCTCGTGATGCCGTCCCACCGGCAAGCTTCCAGCTCCTGCTTGAATCCGCGTTCATCCGCGTGGATCCGCGGCCAAACGCTTCGCTTCCGCGCATGACTGCCATCCCGCAACCGCAGATCGACGACGGCGCGCGCCTGGGCGCTACCCTGGTGCTGTCGCTGCTGGTGCACGGCATGCTGGTGCTGGGCATCGGCTTCGCGGCCCGCGACGCGGCGCCGGTGGTGCCCACGCTGGACGTGATCCTGACCGAGACCACCAGCCCGCTGACCCAGGCGCAGGCGGATTTCCTGGCCCAGGCCAGCAACCAGGGCGGCGGCGAGCACGAACGCAGCCTGCGTCCGCGCGAAGCGCAGATCGGCCAGTTGCCGCAGCCCGAATCCGGCGTGGCGGCGATGGAACTGCGCGCGCAATCGCCCGAGGCGCGGCAGCCGCCGCAGGACCGGGTCGTCGCCAGCAGCCGCGGCGACACGCCGATGCCGCCACCCGACCCGAGCCTGCAGGCCGATCCGTCGACCCTGCCGCCGGGACCGGAGAAGATCGAGCGCGACCTGGCGATGGCGCGGCTGGCGGCGGAGATCCACCTGCAGTCCGAGCGCTACGCGCGCCGGCCCAAGCGCAAGTTCGTCTCGGCCAGCACTCAGGAGTACGCCTACGCCAGCTACCTGCGCAGCTGGGTCGACCGGGTCGAGCGCGTGGGCAACCTCAACTATCCCGACGAGGCGCGCCGGCGCAGGCTGGCCGGCGAACTGGTGATCAGCGTCGCGATCCGCCGCGACGGCTCGGTCGAGCGCGCCGACATCATCAAGAGCAGCGGCACCCGGCTGCTCGACGACGCCGCGCTGCGCATCGCCCAGCTGGCCGAGCCCTACCCGCCGCTGCCGCAGACCGACGAGAACGTCGACGTGCTGCATGTCACCCGCACCTGGAACTTCCTGCCCGGCGGCGAGCTGATCGACAACTGAGCGGCGGATCGCGGCGCCGCCACGCGCGCGCAAGCGCACCCCGATCGCGCCGGGAGGCGGGAATCGGCCCCGCGCTTGGGCGATAATCGACGCATGAGCACCTCCCCGACGCCAGATGCCGGCCTGACGGTCGCCGGCAAGACCTACCGTTCCCGCCTGCTGACCGGCACCGGCAAGTTCCGCGACCTCGACGAGACCCGCGCCGCGACCGAGGCCGCCGGTGCCGAGATCGTCACCGTGGCGATCCGCCGCACGAACATCGGCCAGAACCCGGGCGAGCCGAACCTGCTCGACGTGCTGCCGCCCGGGCGCTACACCATCCTGCCCAACACCGCCGGTTGCTATACCGCCGAGGACGCGGTGCGCACCTGCCGGCTGGCACGCGAACTGCTCGACGGCCACAACCTGACCAAGCTGGAAGTGCTGGGCGACCGGAAGACCCTGTACCCGGACGTGATCCAGACCCTGAAGGCCGCCGAACAGCTGGTCGCCGACGGCTTCGACGTCATGGTCTACACCTCCGACGACCCGATCCTGGCCAAGCGCCTGGAGGAGATCGGCTGCGCCGCGGTGATGCCGCTGGCCGCACCGATCGGATCGGGCCTGGGTATCCAGAACCGGTACAACCTGCTGGAGATCATCGAGAACGCCAAGGTGCCGATCATCGTCGACGCCGGCGTCGGCACCGCCTCGGACGCGGCGATCGCGATGGAGCTGGGCTGTGACGGCGTGCTGATGAACACCGCGATCGCCGGCGCGCGCGACCCGGTGCTGATGGCCTCGGCGATGCGCAAGGCGGTCGAGGCCGGACGCGAGGCATTCCTGGCCGGGCGCATCCCGCGCAAGCGCTTCGCCTCGGCCTCGTCGCCGATCGACGGGTTGATCGCGTGACCGATCCCTTCGCCAGCGATGGCGCCAAAGCGCCGCCCAAGCCGTTCACCGTGACCGAGGGCCGGCGCGAGATCCGCAGCTTCGTGCTGCGCCAGGGCCGCTTCACGCCGGCGCAGCAGCGCGCGTTCGACGAGGCCTGGCCGCGCTTCGGCCTCGACTACAGCGGCCGGCCGCGCGATCTCGACGCCACCTTCGGCCGCCATGCGCCGCGGATCCTGGAGATCGGCTTCGGCAATGGCGAGGCGCTGCGCTTCTCCGCGCGCCAGGACCCGGACCGCGACCACATCGGCATCGAGGTGCACGCGCCCGGCGTCGGCCGCCTGCTCAACGCGCTGGCCGAGGACGGCAGCGACCACGTCCGCGTCTACCACCACGACGCGGTCGAGGTGCTCGAGAACGAGATCGCCGACAGCGCGCTCGACGAGGTGCGCATCTACTTCCCCGATCCCTGGCACAAGAAGCGCCACAACAAGCGCCGCCTGGTGCAGCCGGCGTTCGCCGCGCTGCTGGTGCGCAAGCTCGCGCCCGGCGGCCGCTTGCACCTGGCGACCGATTGGCAGGACTATGCCGAGCAGATGTGGGACGTGCTCGACGCCACCGATGGCCTGCACAACCGCGCCGGCGCGCGCGGGCACCTGCCGCGTCCGCCGTGGCGGCCGCAGACCCATTTCGAGAGCCGCGGCCAGCGCCTGGGCCATGGGGTCTGGGATCTGCTCTACGACCGCGTGCCGCAGGCCGGGGAGCGGTAGTCACTTGAACGGGGACGCAGGACGCGCGCAACCACAGCCGGTGCCCGCCGCACCGGGCGGGCCGTCCCCGGCGCCCGCGACCGGCCGATGCCAGCGCTGATGGACACCGGGCTCGTCCTCACCACCGACATGAAGATCGTCCTGGCCCTGGTCGGCCTGACGATGGTGCTGTTCCTGTTCCAGCGCGTGCGCGCGGACCTGGTCGCGCTGGTGGTGCTGGTGATGCTGGGCCTGACCGGGCTGGTCGCGCCCGAGGACGTGTTCAACGGCTTCTCGTCGAACGCGGTGATCAGCGTGATCGCGACGATGATCCTCGGCACCGGCCTGGACCGCACCGGCGCGCTGAACCGGCTGGCCGGCTGGCTGCTGCGGCGCTCGAAGGGGGTCGAGGACCGCATGCTGCTGCTGACCTCGGCGATCGCCGGCCTGAACTCCTCGCTGATGCAGAACCCGTCGGTGATGGCGCTGTACATGCCGGTCGCCTCGCGGCTGGCGTCGCGCTCCGGGCTGCGGCTGGCGCAGCTGCTGCTGCCGATCGCGGTGGCGATCGTCATGGGCGGCACCCTGACGATGGTCGGCAACTCGCCGCTGATCCTGCTCAACGACCTGCTGACGGCGGCCAACGCCAACCTGCCGTCGGGCTCGGCGACGCTGGAATCGCTGAACATGTTCGCGCCGATGCCGATCGGCCTGGTGCTGCTGGCATCGAGCCTGGCCTACTTCCATTTCCGCGGCAACCGCGAGCTGCGCGAGGAGGACGGCGACGGCGGCGAGAGCAACGTGACCCCGGCGCGCACCCAGAGCTACTTCGCCAGCGCCTACGGCATCGAGGGCGACGTGTTCGAACTGGTGGTCGGCGCCGACAGCCCGCTGGTCGGCATGACCTTCGGCGAGGCCGAGGCGATCCACGACGCGCCGGTGCTGCTGGCGCTGAAGACCGACAACGAATCGCGGCTGGCGCCGCCGCCGGATGCGCGCATCTGGGTGGGCAGCGTGATCGGCGCGATGGGCCCGCGCCAGCAGGTCGCCGACTTCGCCCAGAACCAGTTCCTGCGCATGAGCACGCGGCTGCGCAACTTCGGCGACCTGTTCAACCCGAGCCGGGCCGGCATCGCCGAGGCCGTGGTGCCGCCGACCTCGAAGTTCATCGGCAAGACCCCGGGCGACCTGGAGCTGCGCCGCAAGTACGGCCTGCGCCTGCTGGCGATCAACCGCGACAAGACGGTACTGCGCGACAACATCCGCAACACCGCGCTGCGCGCCGGCGACATGCTGGTCGTGCACAGCATCTGGCAGGACCTGGCACGGACCGCGAAGTCACTGGATTTCGTCGTCGTCACCGACTACCCCAAGGGCGAGCAGCGCCCGCACAAGTTCAAGGTCGCGATGGCGATCTTCGCGGTGACGATGCTGATCGCGCTGTCGGCGCGGGTGCCGACCTCGATCGCGCTGATGGCCGGCGTCGCCGGCATGCTGGTGTTCGGCGTGCTGAAGATGGACGAGGCCTACGGGGCGATCAACTGGAAGACCGTATTCCTGATGGCCTGCCTGATCCCGCTGGGCTGGGCGATGGACGGCAGCGGCGCCGCGGCCTGGGTCGCCGGCCACACCATCGAGCGCCTGCCCGAGGGCGTGCCGATCTGGCTGCTGGAGGTGGCGGTGGCGCTGTTGACCGCGGCGTTCTCGCTGGTCATCAGCCACGTCGGCGCGACGATCGTCGTCGTGCCGCTGGCGATCAACCTGGCACTGGCGGTCGGCGGCAACCCGACCGCGTTCGCGCTGATCGTCGCGCTGTCGGCCTCGAACAACTTCATGACCCAGTCCAACCCGGTGATGTCGATGATCACCGGCCCGGCCGGCTACAAGGCGCGCGAGCTGTGGAAGATCGGCTTGCCGATCTCGCTGATGTACACGGTGATCGTGGTGGTGATGGTCAACCTGCTGTTCTGAGAACACGCATGCAGGCGGAGCCGTCTCCGGCCCCACGCCCGGACCCGTTCAGGCGAGCAGCACCTGCCCATCGCGGACCGTGAGCGGCACCGCGCGCAGCGACTCGCCCTTGCAGGGCCCCGCCACGCACAGGCCGTCGCCCAGTTCGAAGCTCGCGCCATGCGCAGCGCACACCACGTGGCCGTCCTTCGACTTCAGGAACTGGCCCGGCGCCCAGTCGAGCCGGCGGCCGGCATGCGGGCAGATGTTGAGCCAGCCGCGTACGGCCGCACCGTCGCGGTACAGCAGCAGCGATTCGGCGTCGCCGTCGAGGTCGACCTCGACTTCGGCGAAACCGCCATCGGCGATCGCGTCGAGCGCCAGCAAAGGCGCCGTCCTATCACGCGGATTTAACGAAGGCATTACAACTCCAGCGGCGCGTCGACCGATACTGACGGGGTCGACCGGATGGTCCCCATTGTGTCACGAGCCGCCAGCTGCCCATGTCCAACGCCTTCTTCAGCGATCTCCATGCCCGTTTCGATGCCTCCGGCGTGCGCGCGATGTTCGCGCCGCGCAAGCCCCGGCATCCGCTGCTGCGCCTGGCGCTGGGGCTGATCGGTGTGGCGCTGCTGGGCGTGCTGCTGGTGCTGGGCCTGTTCGTCGGCGCGGCGATGATCCTGCTGGGACTCGCCCGCCGCCTGCTGCTGCGCCCGCGCGCCACGCCGGCCCGCGACGCGCACATCGTCGATGCCGAATACCGCGTCGTGCGCGAACGCGACGAGCCGCTGCTGCGCTGACCGTCCACGGCGCCCGCCGCGGCAGGCCCGCCCGCGCTTTCCCCACCCGGGCACCTTCGCCCGTGCGGCGCCCGCGTCGCCGCGAGTACCCGTCATGACCGAACCGTTCCACGACGTCGTCGCCCCGCCAGCACCCACGCGCATTCCGGTCCGGGGCGGCGGCACCTTCCCGGTCCACAGGGTCTACTGCGTCGGCCGCAACTTCGCCGACCACGCGCGCGAGATGGGCGCGGCCGCGCCGGCCTCGAAGGCCGAGCGCGGCACGCCGGTGTTCTTCATGAAGCCGGCCGATGCCGTGGTCACCGGACCCGATGTGCCGTATCCGTCGGCGACCGCCGAGCTCCACCACGAGGTGGAACTGGTGGTCGCGCTCGGCCGGGATGCGTCCGCCGGCGTGCTGCCGGTCGAATCGGCGCCGTCGCTGGTGTTCGGCTATGCGCTGGGCCTGGACCTGACCCGCCGCGACCTGCAGGCCGCGGCCAAGGCCAAGGGCCTGCCGTGGGACATCGCCAAGGGCTTCGACGCATCCGCCCCGGTCGGCACCCTGGTCCCGGCCGCCGCTGTCGAGCCGCTTGCGCCGCGCACGCTGACGCTGGACGTCAACGGCCGGCGCCGGCAGTCGTCGACGCTGGACCATCTGATCTGGGACGTGCCCGAGATCCTGCACGAACTCTCGAAGCTCTACGCCCTGCGTGCCGGCGACCTGGTGTTCATGGGCACGCCGGCCGGGGTCGCGGCGCTGCATCCGGGCGACCGCTGCGACGCGCGCCTCGACGATGTGCTGGCGCTGCACTGCACCATCGCGCCGGCACGGGTATAGTCGGTCCGGGTTCCCAACAAGAAGAAAAGGACTGCGGTAATGGGCATGCTGTCGGAGTTCAAGGAATTCGCGATGCGCGGCAACGTCATCGACCTCGCGGTCGGTGTCGTGATCGGCGGCGCATTCGGAAAGATCGTCTCGTCGCTGGTCGACAACGTGATCATGCCGCCGATCGGCTGGCTGATCGGCGGCATCGACTTCTCCAGTCTCGCGGTGACGCTGAAACCGGCCACCATCGCCGCCGACGGCACCGAAGTGCCGGCGGTCGTGCTGGGCTACGGCCTGTTCATCAACAGCGTGGTGCAGTTCGTCATCGTCGCGTTCGCGATCTTCCTGCTGGTCAAGCTGATCAACCGCCTGCATCGCACCAAGGCGGAGGAGCCGGCCGCGCCGCCGGAGCCGAGCGAGGAAGTGCTGCTGCTGCGCCAGATCCGCGATTCGCTGCAGAAATAATCCCGGCCGTCCCATACGGGGGACGCCACCGGCGATGCATCCACCGGGCCGCGGGCGACAATGCCGCGGCCCGTTGTTCTTGCCCGACCCGATTGCCTTCGCTCCACCCGAGTGTTCCCACTTGCTCTTCCCCACCCGCTTCCGTTGCAGGAGATCCGCATGCGTGTCGTTGCCCCGAGCCTGAAGCCCCTGTCCGCCGCACTGCTGGCGACCGCGCTGCTGGTGGCGACGCCCGCGCAGGCGCAGTCCGGGCAGGCTGCGCAGCAGCACGCGCCGCAGGCGGCGCCGTTGCCGCAGTCCACGCTGGACATCGCGGCGCGGCTGCGCGAACAGGCGCTGGCCGACGACACCGCCTGGACGCTGATCGAATCGCTGACCACCGAGATCGGCCCGCGCCTGCCCGGCAGCGAGGCCGACGCGCGCGCGGTCGCCTGGGCGAAGGCGCGCTTCGAAGCACTGGGCTATGACCGGGTCTGGACCGAGCCGGTGACCTTCCCCAAGTGGGAACGGCGCAGCGAATCGGCCGCGGTGCTGGGCGCACATGCCCAGCCGCTGGTGATCACCGCGCTCGGCGGCAGCCCCGGCGGCGACGTCAGCGCGGACCTGGTGCGCTTCGACGGCATCGAGGCGCTGGAGGCGGCCGACCCGGCCACGCTGGCCGGCCGGATCGTCTTCGTCGACATGCCGATGGAACGCACCCGCGACGGCAGCGGCTACGGCAAGGCCGGCCCGGTGCGCAGCCGTGGCCCGTCGATCGCCGCGCGCAAGGGCGCCGCCGCGTACCTGATGCGCTCGATCGGCACCAGCCCGCACCGCGTCGCCAACACCGGCATCACCCGCTTCGACGCCGACGTCACCCCGATCCCGGCGGCCGCCCTGTCGCTGCCCGACGCCGACCAGCTGACGCGGCTGCTGCGATTCGGCCCGGTGCAGGTGCGGCTGGCGCTGGACGTCGGCTGGAACGGCGAATACACCTCGCACAACGTCATCGCGGAACTGACCGGGCGCGAGCGCCCCGAGGAGATCGTGCTGATCGCCGGGCACCTGGATTCCTGGGACCTGGGCACCGGCGCGGTCGACGACGCATCCGGTGTCGGCATCACCATGGCCGCCGGCCACCTGGTGGCGCAGCAGCCGCAGCGCCCACGCCGCAGCCTGCGCGTGGTCGCCTTCGCCAACGAGGAGCAGGGGCTGCTCGGCGCGCGCGCCTACGCCGAGGCGCACGGCGGCGCCGACGTGATCGCGCGCCACGTGGTCGGCGCGGAAAGCGACTTCGGCGCCGGCCGCATCTACGGCTTCAACACCAGCGCACCGGCCGGGCAGCGCGCGACCAGCGACGCGATCGCCGAGGTGCTGCGCCCGCTCGGCATCGACTACCTGCAGGACAAGGGCGGCCCCGGCCCCGACATCGTGCCGCTGGCACAGAAGGGCGGCGCCTGGGCCTGGCTGGGCCAGGACGGCACCGACTACTTCGACCTGCACCACAACGCCGACGACACCCTCGACAAGGTCGACCCCGACGCGGTCGCGCAGAACACCGCCGCCTACGCGGTGTTCGCCTGGCTGGCGGCGGAGTCCGAAGAGAGTTTCGGCAGCGCGCCGAAGGCCGAAGCGCCGTAGGACGCACAAGCGCGAAGCCGCGTAGGGCGGGTCTCTACCCGCCATCGCGTGATACAGGGACGGCGGGTCGAGACTCGCCCTACCGTTCGTAACGCGCGCACACCGGCGCGCGTTACGACGAGGCGGTCTGTCGCCAGGCCGCGAGCAGCACCGCCGTCGCCGCGGCCACGTTGAGGCTCTCGACCGCGCCGCTGCCGGGAATCCCGAGGCGCAGGTCGCAGGCTGACGCCAGTGCCGGATCCATGCCCTCGCCCTCGGCGCCGAGCACGTAGACCAGCCGCCCGGGCAGGCGCGCGGCGAACAGGTCGTCGCCCCCGCGCACCACCGTCGCCGCCAGTTGGAAGCCGGCGCTGCGCAGCTGCGCCAGCGCGTTGTCCTCGCGCCCGAGGCGCACGAACGGCACCGCCTCGGCGCCGCCCTCGGCCACGCGCGCCGCGGCGCCCGACAGCGCCAGCGGCGAACCCTTGGGCAACAGCACCGCACCGGCGCCGAAGTGCGCCGCCGAGCGCAGGATCGCGCCGAGGTTGTGCGGGTTGCCGACGCCGTCGAGCCACAGCGCGCATTGCGGCCCGTCCGGCAGCGCCTGCAGCCACGCGCCCAGCGACAGCGGCGTCTCGCGCAGCACGTCGGCGACGATGCCCTCGTGGTGCGCGCTAGCGGCGAGCCTGCGCAGGTCGTCCTCGGCGACCACGCGGTAGCCGACCCGGTTGGCCGCGCACCATTTCAGCAGCGGCTGCAGCTGCGGGATCCGCGCTTCGAGCAGATAGACCTTGCGGATCGCCTCGGGCCGGCGCGCGAACACGGCGTCGACCGCGTTGCGGCCGTAGAGCCGCAACTCGCGCCGGTCCTCGAGCTCGGGCCCGTCCTGCGGCGCGGCGTCACGCGGGGCGGGCGCAGCACTCGTCGCCGCGGGCCGTGCACGCCCCGGCCACGGCGCATCGCGACCGGGTGCCGGGACGCGGGAACCACCACGGCCACCGCCGCCGGGCCAGCGCGGCTTCGTCATCGCGCGCCCCTGCCGCCCGATCGCCCGGCTGCACGGCCGGTCACGCCGCAGGACCGGGAGCTCACGTCCTGCCCCGCCAGAAGTCGGCGTTGCGGATGCCCAGCGCATCGGGGTCGAAGGTCGGGTCCAGGCCCAGCTTCTTCTGCCGCTCGTAGTCGCGCAGCGCCAGCAGCGCGGGCTTCTGCAGCAGCAGGATCGCGACGATGTTGAGCCAGGCCATCAGGCCCACGCCGATATCGCCCAGCGTCCAAGCCATCTCCGCGGTACGCACCGTGCCGTAGATCGTCATCGCCACGATGCCGAGGCGCAGCGCCAGCGTCGCCAGCGGCCGCACCTTGTGGCCGTTGACGTAGGTCAGGTTGGTCTCGGCCATGTAGTAGTAGGCCATGATCGTGGTGAAGGCGAAGAAGAACAGCGCCACCGCCACGAAGCCGTTGCCCCATCCCGGCAGCACCGCGTCGATGCCGGCCTGCACGAAGCCGGCGCCCGCGGCCACGCCCGGCAGGGCCTCCTGCAACATGACGCCGTCGGGCGTGACCACGTTGTACATGCCGGTCGCCAGCACGATGAAGGCCGTCGAGGTGCAGATCAGCATGGTGTCGAAATAGATCGCCCAGGCCTGCACGTAGCCCTGCTTGGCCGGGTGCGAGACCTCGGCCGCCGCCGCCGCGTGCGGCCCGGTGCCCTGCCCGGCCTCGTTGGCGTAGATGCCGCGCTTGACGCCCCATTCGATCGCCAGGCCCAGGATCGCGCCGAAGCCCGCATGGATGCCGAACGCGCTCTCGAAGATGATCCGGAACATCGTCGGCAGGAACTCGATGTTCAGCGCCATGATCGTGACCGCGGTCAGGATGTAGCCGATCGCAATGAACGGGACCACCACCTCGGCCACCTGGGCGATGCGCTTGAGCCCGCCGAAGATGATCAATGCCAGCATCAGGCCGACCACGATGCCGATGCCGAGCTTGAACGCGAACTCGGCATCCATGCCCCGCCACTGGCCGGACAGGTCGGGACAGAACGCCGCGCTGTTGCAGAAATTGCTGGCGCTGTCGGCGATGGCATTGGCCTGCACGCCCGGCATCAGGAAGCCGGTGGCGATGATGGTCGCCAGCGCGAACACCCACGCGTACCACTTCAGGCCCAGCCCCTTCTCGATGTAGTAGGCCGGACCGCCGCGGTACTTGCCCTGGTTGTCCTTCTCCTTGTAGATCTGCGCCAGGCAGCACTCGACGAACGACGTCGACGCGCCGAGGAAGCCCATGACCCACATCCAAAACACCGCGCCGGGCCCGCCGAAGGCGATCGCGGTGGCGACGCCGGCGATGTTGCCGATGCCGATGCGCCCGGACATCGACAGCGCCAGCGCCTGGAACGAGGACA
The DNA here is from genome assembly GCF_021191695.1 of Proluteimonas luteida. Lineage (GTDB taxonomy): Bacteria > Pseudomonadota > Gammaproteobacteria > Xanthomonadales > Xanthomonadaceae > Luteimonas > Luteimonas luteida. Next base: position 26,915 of record NZ_JAIWPT010000012.1, on the reverse strand, counting down.
CGCCCGCATCCGAACTGTGGCCGGTGAAGGTCAGCCGGGTCATCTCGATGAAGCCGCGCACCTGCATGAAGCGGGTACGGAACGAGAACCACAGGCCGGCGCCCAGGCAAAGCGCGATCAGCGCCTTGCTCCAGATCAGGCCGTTGAGGGCGGTGAGGAACTGGTCCATCGAGCGGGCTCCGGGTTTCGGTGGGAGGGCGCGTGTCGCACGCGAACGCTCGATTCTGCACGAAAGCGACGCGCCTGCGCAGCCCGCGCGCGTCGGCGTGCCCACGCCGCATGCCTACCCCGGCGGATCGCGCAGCAGGCCGAACACGCGCAGGTCGTGCAGGCCGTCGGGCTTGCGCACCGCGCCGCGCAGCCGGCCCTCCTCGACGAAGCCGTTGTGCTGCAGCACGCGCGCCGAGGCCGGATTGATGTCGAGCACGTTGGCCTGCAGCCGCGAAAGCGCCAGCGCGTCCATGACCCACGGCAGGTAGCGCGCGACGACCCGGCGCATGACGCCGCGGTTCCAGTACGCGCGTCCCAGCCAGTAGCCGAGCTCGGCGCCGTGCGCACGCTCGCCCGCGCCCTGGCGGATGCCGATGCCGCCACAGGCCGCGCCGTCGATCTCGATCGCCAGCACCGGACCGGACAGGTCGACGACCCGGCCGGCCAGGAAAGCCTCGCCGTCGGCGCGGGTATAGGGATGCGGGAAGCGGTCGCTGAGGCCGCGCACGACCGCGGCATCGTCGGCATGCCGCAGCAGCGCATCGATGTCGTCGCCGCGCCAGCGGCGCAGCACGAAACCGTCGCCGTCGAGGCGGACCGTGTCCCAGGGTGTCGCCATCTTGAAAGCACCGCGATCTGGAAAAACCCGGGGACAGCGTGCACGTTCTTCCCGGATCTGGCGAGGGCCGCGCCGCCCCGGCAGGTCCTGGCGTCGGGGGCGTTGCCCCGACCTGCGCAGGATCGTAGGTCGGCCCCACGCGGCCGACATGCGCGGGGCATCCGGGTTCGCGCAAGTCGGTGGAGCCACCCGACACGGCTCGATCGGGCGTCCTGGTGTCGGGACGCTGGCCCGCCCTGCGATCCGGGAAATGCGCGCCGACCCCGGTTCTTCTTCAGGCGTGGCCGCCGACCGCCGGGGTCTCCGCCTCGAGCCGCTCGAGTTCGCGCGCAAGCGCTTCGGGCGAACGGGTGAACGGCGCCAGCAGCGCATAGAACGCCGGCACCACGAACAGCGACAGCAGCGTCGAGAACGCGACGCCGAAGATCACCACCACGCCGATCGTCGCGCGACTGGCCGAACCGGGGCCGCCGGCGGCCACCAGCGGGATCGCGCCCATGATGGTGGCCGCCGAGGTCATCAGGATCGGCCGCAGGCGCACCGCCGAGGCTTCGCCGATCGCCTCGCGCACGCTCCTGCCCTCGTCGCGCAGCTGGTTGGCGAACTCGACGATCAGGATGCCGTTCTTCGCCGCCAGGCCGATCAGCATGACGATGCCGATCTGGCTGAACAGGTTCAGCGTGCCGCCGGTCGCCCACAGCCCGATCAGCGCGCCGAGCACCGCCAGCGGCACCGTCAGCATGATCACCAGCGGATGCACGAAACTCTCGAACTGCGCGGCCAGCACCAAGTAGACGATCAGCAGCGCCATCGCGAAGGTCAGCAGCACCGCGCCGCCGGCCTCCTGGAACTCGCGGCTTTCGCCCTTCCAGTCGATCTGGGCGTAGTCGGGCAGTTCCTCGGCGGCGACCTGGCGGGTCCATTCCAGCGCCTCGCCCATCGAGTAGCCGGGGGAAAGACCGGCGGCGATGGTGATCGCGCGCAGGCGGTTGAAGCGGTTGAAGCTGCCCGGCTCGGCGATCTCGCTGAGCGTCACCAGGTTCGACAGCGGGACCAGCGCATCGCCATGGCCGCGCACGAAGGTGTCGGCGAGATCGCCCGGCGTCATCCGCCGTTCGCGCCCGGCCTGCAGGATCACGTCGTACTCCTCGCCGTTGTCGACGAAGGTCGTGACCTGGCGCGAGCCCATCATCGTCTCCAGCGTGCGGCCGATCTCCTGCACCGACACGCCGAGGTCGGCGGCGCGCGCGCGGTCGATGTCGACGCGCATCTGCGGCCGGGTTTCCTTGTAGTCCGAATCCGGATCCTGGATGCCGGGGTTCTCGCGCATGCGCGCGAGCATGCGGTCGCGCCATTGCGCGATCTCGGCGTAGTCGGGACCGCCGAGCACCAGCTGGTAGCGCTGGCCGCGGCTGCCGACCAGGCCGCCGGGCACGTTGGCGCGGGCCTGCACGCCGGGCAGCTGGGCAAACTCGCCGCGCAGCTGCTCGACGATGTCGGCGGTGCTGGTGCTGCGCTTGCGCCAGTCCTGCAGGAACACGATCACCTGCCCGGTGTGCATGTCCTCGCTGCCGCCCCAGCCGCGCGGCACCCGCGAATTGGCGCGCTCGATCGGCTGGTCGTCGCCGACATAGCCGGCGAAGATCGCCTCGACCTGCTGCATCTGGCCGACGGTATAGTCGAAGCCCGCGCCTTCTGGGCCGTCGATGCCGACCATGAACCGGCCGCGGTCCTCGGCCGGGGACAGTTCGCTGGGGACGCGCCAGAACAGCAGCACCGCGGCCACCGCGCATGCCGTCATCGCGGCCAGCAGCAACAGCAGCAGCCGCGTGCGCGGCAGCGCCACCAGTCCGTCGATGCGCCGGCCGTAACCGTCGCTGAGCCGGCCGAGCTGGCGGTTCATCCAGGCATTGAAACCGCGCTGCTTGCCGTGCGGACGCACCAGCTTGGAACACATCATCGGCGTCAGGGTCAGCGCGATGAACGCCGACAGCGCCACCGCGCCCGCCAGCGCGACCGAAAGCTCGCGGAACAGGCGGCCGGAATTGCCTTCCATGAACCCGACCGGCAGGAACACCGCGACCAGCACCGCGGTCGTGGCGATCACCGCGAACGCGACCTGCGCGGTGCCGCGGCGCGCGGCCACCAGCGGCGGCTCGCCCAGGTCGGCGCGGCGCTGCACGTTCTCCAGCACGATGATCGCGTCGTCGACCACCAGCCCGATGCACAGCACCAGCGCGAGCAGGGTCAGCAGGTTGATCGAGAAACCGAACGCATACAGCGCGATGAACGCCGCGATCAGGCACACCGGCACGGTGACCGCCGGGATCAGCGCCGCACGCAGGCTGCCGAGGAACAGCCAGATGACCACGAACACCAGGGCCATCGCCTCGAACAGGGTCCAGTAGACGCGGGTGATCGCCGCATCGATGAACACCGTGTTGTCGGCGGCGACGAAGATCTCGGTGCCTTCCGGCAGGGTCTGCTGGATGCGCGCGGCCTCGGCGCGCGCCGCGGTCGCCACGTCCAGCGCATTGGCGATCGACGTGCGCACGATGCCCAGCCCGACGTTGGGGACCGAATTGCTGCGCATGTACGAGCGCCGCTCCTCGACCCCGAGCTCGACGCTGGCGACGTCGCCCATGCGGATCACGTAGCCGTTGGCGTCGCGGCGGATCGGGATCTGCGCGAACTGGTCCGGCTCGCGGAAGCCGCGCTCCACGCGCAGGGTGAAGTCGCGGTCCTGCGACTCGATGCTGCCGGCGGGCAGCTCGACGTTCTGCTCGCGCAGCGCGGTCTCGACCTCGTTGGCGGTGACGTTGCGCGCGGCCATCGCGTCGCGGTCGAGCCAGATCCGCATCGCGTAGCGCTGCGCGCCGCTGAGCTGCACCCGGGCCACGCCGTCGAGCGACGACAGGCGGTCGACGATGTAGCGGTCGGCGTAGTCGCTGAGCTCCATCGTGTCCATCGTCGTGGAGCGCATGTTCAGCCACATGATCGGGTCGGCGTCGGCCTCGACCTTGGAGATCTCCGGCGGGTCCGCCTCGATCGGCATGCGGTCGGCGACGCGGCTGATCGCATCGCGCACGTCGTTGGCGGCGGCCTCGATGTCGCGGGTCAGGTTGAACTCGATGGTGGCGTCGGCGCGGCCGTTGCGGCTGCGCGACTCGATCGTGCGGATGCCTTCGATGCCGGCCAGCGCGTCCTCGAGGATCTGGGTGATGCGGGTCTCGACGACCGCGGCCGAGGCGCCGGGATAGCTGACGTCGACCGAGACGATCGGCGGGTCGATGTTCGGCAGTTCGCGCAGCGTCAGCCGGCTGAACGCCATGATGCCCAGCACCACCAGCAGCAGGCTGATGACCACCGCGAACACCGGGCGGCGGATCGAGATGTCGGAGAGCTTCATTCCGCGGGACCGTCCGTGCCGGTATCGGCCGGTTGCGCCTTGGCCTCGGCCACGGTGCCCTCGGTGATGGTCATGCCCGGGCGCAGCTTGCCGGTGCCGTCGACGACGATGCGGTCACCCGGCGCCAGGCCCTCGACGACCTCCACCAGCCCGTCCTCGCGCACGCCGACGTCGATCGGCGCCTGGCTCACGGTCTCGTCCTCGCCGACCAGGTAGACGAAGGTGTCGCGGCCGACCTGGATCACCGCGATCTCCGGCACCATCATCGCCTGCCGGGCACGCTGCTGCAGCTGCACCTGGATCAGCATGCCCGGATGCAGCCTGCGGTCGGGGTTGGCGAAGCTGCCGCGCACGGTGACCGCGCGCGAGGCCGGGTCGATGCGGGTGTCGATGGTCTGCACCTCGCCCTCGAACAGCTGGCCCGGGTACGCGGCGCTGCGGCCGGCCAGCGGCTGGCCCGGCGCGACCCGCGCCAGGCGGGTCTCGGGCACCGGGAAGTCGACGTAGACCGACGAGATGTCGTCGAGCGTGGCGATCGGCGTGCCCGGGGTGACCAGCGCGCCGGGGCTGACCTGGCGGATGCCGAGCACGCCGGCGAACGGGGCACGGATGTTGCGGTCGCCGATGTTGGCGCGCATCTCGGCGACGCGGGCGCGGGCGCTGTCGCGGGTCGCGCGCAGGGTATCGACCGAGGCGCGCGCGATCAGCTGCTGGGCCGCCAGTTCGTTGCCGCGCCGGTACTGCTGCTCGGCATCGGCCGCCGCGGCTTCCGCCGCCTGCAGCGTGGCCTGCTGCTGGTTGCCCGACAGGGTGACCAGCACCGCGCCGGCCGCCACGTCGTCGCCGCTGTCGAAATGCACGCGCTCGACGGTCTCGCTGACCTTCGCCGTCACCGTGATCGACTCGCGCGCATTCACGGTGCCGAGCGCGGCGATCGTGTCGTGCCACTCGCGCGGCGCCACCACCGTGGTGGTCACCGGGACCGCGGACGCGCCGGCGCCCGGAGCGCCCACCGGCTTGCCGCCACCGCAGGCCGACAACAGCGCCAGCGCGCCGATGGCGAGGGACAGACGGAACCGCTGGACAGGCGATGGCGAGGGGCGAAGCGGAAACATGGACAAGGGTGGGCCTGGCAGCGGTCGTGAAAACCGCCCGATATTACCCGCAGGCCCGTGACGCGACCTGTGCCATCAGCTGATATGAAAAAACAGCGTTCCACGTCAACCGATGGTGCGCGCGTGCGTTTTGCCCCAGTCTGGAGTACCGCGCGCCGCGCCCGCACCGAGGCATCCCATGGCCCTGTACGACAGCATCCTCCAGACCGTCGGCAACACCCCCATCGTGCGCCTGCACCGGGTCGCACCGTCGAACGTGGAACTCTACGCCAAGGTCGAGTCCTTCAATCCCGGCGGCTCGGTCAAGGACCGGCTGGCGCTGGCGATCATCCTCGATGCCGAGCAGCGCGGCCTGCTCAAGCCCGGCGATACCGTGGTCGAGGCGACCTCGGGCAACACCGGCGTCGCATTGGCGATGGTCTGCGCCGCACGCGGCTACAAGTTCGTGGCGACGATGGTCGAGACCTTCTCGATCGAACGCCGCAAGCTGATGCGCGCCTACGGCGCCAAGGTGATCCTGACTCCTGCCGCCGAGCGCGGCACCGGCATGGTGCGCAAGGCCCGCGAACTGGCCGAGCAGCACGGCTGGTTCCTAGCCAGCCAGTTCACCAACCCGGCCAATCCGGCCTATCACCGCAACACCACCGCCGCCGAGATCCTGCGCGACTTCGCCGGCCGCCGGCTCGACCACTTCGTCACCGGCTGGGGCACCGGCGGCACCCTGACCGGGGTCGGCGAGGTGCTGAAGGTCGCACGCCCCGAGGTCAAGGTGACCGCCTGCGAGCCGGCCGGTGCGGCGCTGCTGCAGGGCAAGGACTGGTCGCCGCACAAGATCCAGGGCTGGACCCCGGACTTCGTGCCGGAAGTGCTGGACCGCGCCGTCGCCGCGCAGGTGCTGTCGGTCGAGGACACCCGCGCGATCGAGGTCGCGCGCCAGCTGGCGGCCGAGGAAGGGATCTTCGTCGGCATCTCCGCCGGCGCGACCGTCGCCGCGGCGCTGGAAGTCGCCAAGACCGCACGCGACGGCGACGTGATCCTGGCGATGCTGCCCGACACCGGCGAGCGCTACTTCTCGACCCCGCTGTTCGCCGACGTCAACGAAGGCTCCGACGACGACTGGCTGGCCGGACTGCCGTAGGCGACCCGCCGGTCGTGTCAGCTGGCGGCCGCGCCCCTACGCCGCCCCGGCGCCGCCGGACAGCAGCGCCAGGCCCACGCCCAGCGCCACCAGCAGCAGCACCCAGCCGAGCCAGCCGTGACGGCCGCTGTCGCCGCGCACCACGGTTTCGGTGCGCGCTTCCTGCAGCAATGGCGAGGCCAGGCGCTCGACGGTGTCGCGCGCCTCGCTTTCGCTGAGCCCGGGCTGCGCCTCGCGCAGCCGCCTGGCCGCGTCGCCGGTATTGCCGGTGGCGATCTTGGCCGCGACCTCGGTCGGCACGGTGCCGCAGTCGGCGGGCGCGGCACCATCGGTCGGGCGATAGGGATCGTCGTCCTCCAGCGTCGACGACGGATAGCGCGCAAGCCGCTCGATCGCGGTCCTGGCATCGTCCAGGCCCAATCCGGGATTGGCGGCGCGAAGCAGCCTGACCGCCTCGACGGGCCGCCCCCGGCGCATCGCGTCGTGGACCGGCAACGGGACGTGCAGCCGGCCGGGGTGTGGGCTTGCAGCGGTCATCGCGCATCCTTCCTCGGCATCAGGAGCATCAGAAGCCAGCGCGGACGGCATGACGACAGGGTCGTCGCGACCCGACCACCAGCATCGATCCGCGCGCTGTTGCAACATCGGCGGACCGGACGATGCCGTGCGCATGGCGGGAAACGGCGCCGTTCCGCGTTCCATGTCCTGTGCCGCGACCGCGGCGCCACTGCGTTGGGAATGCATGACCGGATCCGACCGCGACCTGCTGCTGTCCAACCTGCTGACCCTGGTCATGGCGGTCGTCTTCGACTGGCCGATCGGCTGGCTGCTGTGGCCGTTCTGGATCCAGAGCGTGGTCATCGGCTGGTACGCGCGCAAGCGGATGCTGGCGCTGCGCGACTTCAGCACCGAGGGATTCACCGCCAACAACGCGCCGGTGCCGGAAACCGAGGACGGCAAACGCAGCACCGCGGCGTTCTTCGCCCTGCACTACGGCGCCTTCCACGCCTTCTACCTGGCATTCCTGTGCATGCGGCACCTGCCGGACGGCTGGCGCGACGCCGCGATCCTGGCAGGATGCGGCGTGTCCTTCATCCTGTCGCAGCGCCGCACCTGGGCGGCGCAGCATGCCGCCGACCTGCTCGGGCGGCCGAACCTCGGCGCGCTGATGTTCCTGCCCTACCTGCGCGTGGTGCCGATGCACCTGATGGTGTTCGCGGTCGACGACGCGGCCGCCACGCTGCCGACGCTGCTGCTGGTGATCGCGCTGAAGACCGCGTCGGACCTGCTGCTCGACCACGCCGACCGGCGCATCGCCGCAAGCGGCGCGGCGCGCGCCGCCGCGCGCCGGGCGCAGCCGCCGGACCCGCCATCCAGGGATCGCCGATGAAAAACGCCGGCGCTGGGCCGGCGTTGCGTTCGCGCCCGGCAGGAACTCCGCCGGATCAGGCGCCCCTGGTCCACTTGCCCTGCGCCGCCAGGCCGTTGGCCCTGGCGCGGGCGAACACGGTGTCCTGGGCCTTGCCGACATTGTTGGCCAGGTCCTGCGACCACAGCTTCAGCGCCGCCGACTGCATCGCGCGCCCGTAGGAGAACGACAGCGGCCACGGGTTCGGGCCCATGCGGTTCATCGCGTCCAGGTGCGCGGTCGCGGCCTCGTCGCTCTGCCCGCCCGACAGGAACACGATGCCCGGCAGGATCGCCGGCACCGACGACTTCAAGCACATCAGCGTCGCCTCGGCGACTTCCTCGACCTCGGCGGTCTCGCCGCTGTCCTTGCCCGGCAGCACCATCGACGCCTTGAGGATCGTGCCCTCGAGGGTGACGTTCTGGTTGTACAGCGCGTCGAACAGCGCGCGCAGCGTGACCTCGGTGACCTCGTAGCAGGTCTCGATGTCGTGGTCGCCGTCCATCAGCACTTCCGGCTCGACCATCGGCACCAGGCCCTGCTCCTGGCACAGCGCGGCATAACGCGCCAGCGCATGCGCGTTGGCCTCGATGCAGGTGCCCGAGGGGATGTCCTCGCCGATGTTGATGACCGCGCGCCACTTGGCGAAACGCGCACCGAGCTTGTAGTACTCCTCCAGCCGCGCGCGCAGGCCGTCGAGGCCCTCGGTCACCAGCTCGCCCGGGAAGCCGGCCAGCGCGTGCGTGCCCTTGTCGACCTTGATGCCGGGGATGATGCCCTGCCCCGCCAGGTACTTCGCGAACGGCACGCCGGCCTTCGTCGACTGGCGGATGGTCTCGTCGAACAGGATCGCGCCGCTGATGTGCTGCGCCAGGTCCGGGGTGGTCAGCAGCAGCTCGCGATAGGCGCGGCGGTTCTCCTCGTTGTTGGCGATGCCGACGCCCTCGAACCGCTTGGCGATGGTCGCCGTCGATTCGTCGATGGCGATGATGCCCTTGCCCGGGGCCACCATGGCCAGGGCGGTTTCGGCAAGCTGTTCGATGCTCATGTCGGCGGGTTCGGCTGCAGGAAAGAAGCGGAATTATAGCCCGCGAACCCCGCCGGACCGGGACGGCGCCGGTGCCGGACAAACGCCCGGGGCGGTTTCCCCGCGCCGGGGCGGAGGCGGCGCCGGCTACAGTTCCCCCAGTCCCTCGGCATGGCCGTCGGCGCCGACCTGCAGCAGGCGCAGGGTGTTGGTCGCGCCGTGGGTCTCCATGTGCTCGCCGCTGGTGAACACCACGCGTTCGCCGGGGCCGAGGTAGCCGCCGTCGACCAGCAGCCGCACGCTGCCGCGGGCCGCCTCGCGCGGCGTCTGGCCGCGGCTGTCGTAGTCGAAGGGGAACACGTCGCGCATCAACGACATGCGCCGGCGCGCGCCGTCGTGGCGCGAGAACGCATAGATCGACGGCCCGCCGCGGAAGCGCGACAGGTAGCGCGCGGTGCCGCCGGACTCGGTCATCGCGACGATCGCGCCGACGCCGATGTGCTCGGACAGGAACATCGCCGCCATCGCGATCGCGTGGTCGGCCCGTTCGAGGTTGCGCTGGGCCTGCTCGAAGTCGGTGTCGTGGGCGAACTGGCGTTCGGCGCCGACGCAGATGCGCGCCATCGCCTCGACCGCGCGCACCGGATACGCGCCGGCGGCGGTTTCGGCCGACAGCATCACCGCATCGGTGCCGTCGATGACCGAGTTGGCGACGTCGAGCACTTCGGCGCGGGTCGGCATCGGGCTCTCGACCATCGACTGCAGCATCTGGGTCGCGGTGATGACGACCTTGTTGCGTGCCAGCGACTCGCGGATGATCTTCTTCTGCAGGCCGGGCAGTTCGGCATCGCCGATCTCCACGCCCAGGTCGCCGCGCGCGACCATGACCACGTCGCTGGCGTCGATGATCTCGGCGAGATGCTCGATCGCCTCGGTACGCTCGATCTTCGACACCAGCGCGGCATCGCAGCCGTGCGCGCGGGCGATCGCGCGCGCCTCGTTCATGTCGTCGGCATTGCGGCAGAACGATACCGCGATGAAGTCGACGCCGATCTCCGCCGCGACCGCGATCAGGTCGCGGTCGTGGTCGGTCAACGCGCCGAGCGACAGCCCGCCGCCCTGCTTGTTGAGCCCCTTGCGGTTCGACAGCACGCCGTCGTTGAGCACCGTGGTGACGATGCGCGCGCCATCGACCGCGGCGACCTGCAGCTGCACCAGGCCGTCGTCGAGCAGCAGCACGTCGCCCGGCGCCACGTCCTGCGGCAGGCCGAGGTAGCTGACGCCGACCTGGTCGACGGTGCCGGGCGGCGCCGCCGGATCCGCGACCAGGTCGAAGCGCGCGCCGGCGCGCAGCTGCACGCGGCCGTCGGCGAAGGTCTCGATGCGGATCTTCGGTCCCGGCAGGTCGGCGAGGATGCCGATCTCGACCCCGGCACGATGCGCGGCCTCGCGCACGGCCTCGGCGCGCACCTTCTGCGAGGCCGGATCGCCATGCGAGAAGTTGAGCCGCACGGCGTTGACGCCCGCGGCGATCAGGGCATCGAGGACGCCAGGGGCGTCGGTCGCGGGGCCGAGCGTGGCGAGGATGCGGGTACGGCGGCGATGCGCCGGCAGGGGCAGTTCGGTCCTGGTCATCCCGCGATTCTATGTCCACCGGGCGGCACGTGCCCGCGCGGGAAACGGCACGCGCACATGCGGCGCGCGTGCCGTCGGAGGCGGACGCTACATCGAGACGCCACAGCCCGCGCGGACGCGGCGGTGTTCGGTCACCACGCCCCAGGCCTGGTTGGGATTGCAGCCGAAGGTCTGCTCGCCGACCAGCGCGCCGTTGTCGTCGTAGTACATGTAGGCGCCGGGGAAGCCGTTGGCGCCGGCGATGCCGGCACCGGCCAGCAGGCAGGCCGCAAGCGCGGCGAGGCCCCATCGGGTACGTGTCCTCATTTCCTCTCCCTCCTGCACGCGGCCGATCGCCGCGGCGCCAGCGTCGCAGGTCCGGCTGGCGGCGGGATCAACGAAGCGTCAATCGCCGCCGTGGATGCGCGCTTCCGCGACGCCGGCCCCGCTCCGCATGCGACGGTTGCCCTCGTGAATGCGCGACGCCGGCCGTTAGGGTCAGTGCCGGTCGCCGCGCGCCTCGAGCGCGGCGACCGCCGGCAGCGTCTTGCCTTCGAGGAACTCGAGGAACGCGCCGCCGCCGGTGGAGATGTACGACACGTCGGCGGCGATGCCGTACTTGTCGACCGCGGCCAGGGTGTCGCCGCCGCCGGCGATCGAGAACGCCTTCGACGTCGCGATCGCGCGCGCCAGCGCCTCGGTGCCCTTGCCGAAGGCGTCGAACTCGAACACGCCGACCGGGCCGTTCCAGACCACGGTGCCGGCCGAGGCGATCATCGCGGCGTAGCGCGCGGCCGTGTCCGGGCCGATGTCGAGGATCATGTCCTCGGGACCGACCGCGTCGACGGCCTTGACCGTCGCCGGCGCATCGGCGGCGAAGGCCGGGGCGACGACGACGTCGGTCGGCACCGGGATCTCGGCGCCGCGCGCGCGCGCATCGGCCATGATCTGCCTCGCGGTGTCCAGCAGGTCGGCCTCGACCAGCGACTTGCCGACATCGTGGCCGAGCGCGGCGATGAAGGTGTTGGCGATGCCGCCGCCGACGATCAGCTGGTCCACCTTGTCGACCAGCGACGACAGCAGCTCGAGCTTGGTCGAGACCTTGCTGCCGGCGACGATCGCCAGCAGCGGCCGCGCCGGCTTGTCCAGCGCGCGGGCCAGCGCATCGAGCTCGGCCATCAGCAGCGGCCCGCCGGCGACCTGCTTCGCGAAACGGATCACGCCATGGGTCGAGGCCTGCGCACGGTGCGCGGTGCCGAACGCGTCCATGACGAACACGTCGCACAGCGCGGCGTACTTCTTCGCCAGCGCCTCGTCGTCGGCCTTCTCGCCGACATTCATGCGGCAGTTCTCCAGCAGCACCAGCTGGCCGGGCGCGACCTCGACGCCATCGACCCAGTCGCGCACCAGCGGCACGTCGATGCCGAGCAGCTCCGACAGGCGCGCGGCCACGGGTGCCAGCGAGTCGGCCTCGCTCCAGCTGCCCTCCTTCGGACGTCCCAGGTGCGACATCACCATCACCGCCGCGCCCTGCGCCAGCGCCTGTTTCAACGTCGGCAACGCGGCGAGGATGCGCTGGTCGGAAACGACCTTGCCGGCGTCGACCGGGACGTTGAGGTCTTCCCGGATCAATACGCGCTTGCCGGAAAGGTCGAGGTCGGACATGCGGACGATGGTCATGGAATCTGGACTCGCTTCGGAAGGGAGAAAGGAAACTGCGCCATGCGTGGCACGACGCCGGTGCACCTGCACCTGCGCCTGAACCTGAGGCGCGACGCGCTGGCCGAGAGTGGGGCGCCATTGTCGATGCCGGCGCCGGTGCAGGCAAACCGCGCCGGAAAAGCGCGAGCGCTCATGACAACGTCCCGATCGCACCAAGGCGACCGATTCCACCTGTCGTCCCGAGCGTAGCGAGGGACCTGTTCCGGCCTCTTTCGGGCTCTTCTCCAATTCCCGGGATTCCCCGATCGTAGGTCGGGGCAACGCCCCCGACGCCAGGACGCCCCGCAGGCCGCGTCGGGTCCCGACACCTCGCGAACCCGGACACCGCGCACGTCGGCCGCGTGGGGCCGACCTACGGCAGGATCGGAGTGGCCGTCTTCTCCGACTCCCGGGATGTCCCGATCGTAGGTCGGGGCAACGCCCCCGACGCCGGGACGCCCCGCAAGCCGCGCCGGGTCCCCCCGACACCTCGCGACCGCGGCCACCGCGCACGTCGGCCGCGGGGGGCCGACCTGCGGCGGATCGGAGTGACCGTTCCCCGAACGTTCGGCTGCCCCGCCCGGCGGCAACCGCATCAACCGGCGCGCGGCCGCCGCAGCAGCTGCATCGCGAACGCCACCACCAGTCCGACGCCTGCCAGCAGCACCGCCCACAGCAGCCACTGCGTCCAGTCGCGCGGCGTGTCCGGCGGCTGCAGCGCGGCCTCGCCGGCCAGTACGGTCGGCGTCGCCGCCAGCGTGGCCGGCGCCGGCTGCCAGTCGTCGCCATGCTGGCGGCGCAGCGCGCCGAGCAGGTCCGACACCGGAGCATCGGCGCGTGTCGCACGGGCGCTGCCGGCGGCCAGTGCGAACGGCCCCGGCCCCTGCGCGAGGAACACCAGCGTCTCCGGCTGGTAGCCCAGCCGCAGCACCGGCGCGGCCTCGCCCGCCGGGCCTTCGCTGTGCAGGCGCCACTGGCGGTCGCGGACCGGTCCGGCCAGCGCCTGCGGTGGCGAGCGGTCCTCGCGACCGTCGCCGCGCACGTTGAACGCGACCCACGGGCCGGCGCGCAGTTGCCATGTGCCGTCGTCGCCGTCGCGGCTGCGCAGGGTCCAGCGCGCGGCGCTGTTGCCGACCACCTGCAGGTCGACGCTGGCGACCGGGAAACGTCCCGGCAGCACATAGTCGAACACCGTGCGCCCCTGTTCGGTCACTGCACGGCCCTCGAGTGCGATCCACGACCAGGCCCGGGGCTGCGACCGCGGCGCCAGTACCGCCGCGACGCCGGTCAGTGCCGGCGCCATGGTCCCGCGCACCGGCGTCAGCCGCAGGTAGCGGTGCGCGCCGCCGACCGGGATGCGGCCCTGCCGCAGCCGCTGGCCGTCGCGTTGCAGGTCCAGCATCGGCGCATCGGCGTGCAGCAGGCGCCAGTCGCGCAGGTCGTCGCTGCCCTCGACGCGGTAGCCCGCCTCGACGCCGCCATCGTCCCAGTGCAGTTCGACCGCCTCGACCGGCTCGCGCAGCTGGCTGGCATCGACCAGCCAGGCCGGGCCGCGCGCCGGCGTCGCGGTGCCGCGCGCTTCGACCCGCAGCACCCGGCCGTCGTCGCTGCGGGTACTGATGACCGACAGGTCGTCCTGCGCATCGCCGGCCGACGCCGGCAGCGGGAACCAGCGCAGTTCGACGGTGCGCGCCGCGCCCGCCGCCGTGGGCGACGCGACCAGCGCCGCCGGCACGCTGGCGCCGTCGGCGTTGATCACGTCCAGATCGCCGAGGTCCGAGCGCTGCACGCTGCGATAGACCGCCTCGTCGAGCGTCACCCGGTAGGCGCCGGCGTCGGCCGTACCGGGCACGAGGGTCCAAGCCTGCACGTAATCCTCGCGCGGCCCGGCCAGGGCCAGCAGCGGCGCCAGGCCGCACAGTGCGATCAGACGCTTCATGCCTTCGCTTCCTCCGATGTCCCGTCGATCTCGTCTCCGCCGGCCGCGCGCGGCGGCGCCGGTGCGAAGAAACCCACCACCGTGCACAGCAGGCCATAGGCGATGAACGAGCCGATGCCCCACAGGTTGCCGAGATGCCCGCGGTCGACGAGCACCAGCTTCGCCAGCACGATCGCCATCAGCGCCGCGCCCGCCAGCCACAGCAGGCGCTGGCCGCGGCGCGAGCCGACGACCCAGCCGAACACGCCGAGAATGCTCCAGACCACGGTCAGGCTGGTCTGCGCCAGGCTGCTCGACGACAGCCGCAGGCTCCAGTCGACGCCGCCCCAGTGATGGGCGCCGCGCAGGGTGATCGCGGTGACCAGCAGGAAGGCCAGCGCCGCCAGCACCGGTACCCGTGCGCGCCGCACCGCGTCCGGCATCGCGGCCGACCACGACCACTGCGCGACCAGCAGCAGCACCGCGCCCTGCAGCAGATCCAGCGGATTGAGCACCGCGATCCACGGCAGCGGCGTGCTGGCGCCCGGCATCCGCAGCGCCACCAGCCAGCCCGCCAGCAGGCCGAGGAACACCACCGCCTGCAGCGGGGCGCGCATCGGGTCGAAGCGCGTCCCCAGCGGCGCCGCCAGCCAGGACCAGCGCCGCAGCGACACCGCCGCGAGCAGCAGCCACGGCAGTGCCAGCGCCACCGCGGCCCAGCCGTCGCCCAGCCCGTCGGGCAGGGCCCGTCCGGTCTGCAGCGCCACGTGCCGCAGCAGCAGCGAGGCCACCAGCGGCCACAGCAGCCACCAGACGAACTGCGCCGCGCGGGCGATCCCGGCATCGTCTCCGGTCCGCAGGCAGACCAGTCCGCGGACCCCGAGCACGGCGAACACCAGCCATGCCCACAGGCCGGTACCGGCGAACGGCTGGCCGTTCAATGCGACCTGCCACAGCGCCAGCGGCGCCGCGACCAGCAGCGCGGCGAGCAATGTCGCACCGAGCGCGCGCGCCGGGTGCCGGCGGTGCAGTTCGGCGGCGATCCAGCCGCTGACCGCGGCCAGCGCCAGCAGCGCATCCGGGACCGAGCGCCACGGCACCACGCGCACGATCTCGGCGGAGAACGCGCCGACCCACCACGCCACCGCCCACAGATAGGCGAACAGCGCGACGTGCATGCGCCCGGCGCCGCGGCAGCACCATGCGATCGCGAAGCCGGCCAGCGCGATGATCAGCGCACCGGCGAACAATCCGTGCAGGAACGGCATGGCCGAGGCCGGGACGACGTGACCGCCGGCGGCGAGTGCGAACGTCACCGCGGCGGCGACCTGCAATGCGCCGCCGGTGAACCGCGGCAGCCAGCGCTGCTGGCGCAGCCCCAGCCACACCAGCGCCGCACCCTCCAGCGCGAACACGCAGGCCGTCGCCTGTGCCGACAGCGCCAGCGGCACCGCCAGCGTCGCGAACCCGACCGCGAGCAGCGCATACGACTGCGCCAGTGCGTTGAAGTTCTCCCGCCGCAGCAGCGTCCATGCCAGCGCCGCGTACAGCGCCGCGACGCCGAGTGCGCAGAACGCCAGCGCCAGCGTGTCCGAGCGCAGCAGCGCGGCCTGCAGCGAGAACGCCACCAGCGGCGTGCCGAACACCAGGCAGCCGTCGATCAGGTCGCGGCGGCCGGCCGGCATGCGCCGCGCGTACAGCAGCGGGATCGCCAGGTAGAACAGGAAGAACAGCAGCAGGAACGGCTGCGTGGACGCGTACTTCGCCGGGTCGTAGTCCAGCACGCCCCACAGGATGCCGATGCCGAAGGTGAAGGCGAAGCCCAGCAGGTTCAGCACGCGCCACGACCTGAACCAGGCGATGCCGAGGATCGCCGCGTTGAGCATTGCGTAGTAGCCGAACAGCGCGACGTGGTTGCCGCTGCCGGTCGACAGCCAGATCGGCGCGAGGAAGCCCGCCAGCACCGCGAACACCGCGAGCGCCTTCGCGTTCTGCAGCACCGCCAGCACGCCGGCACCGGCGACCAGCGCCACGCTGGCCGCGAACGCCGCGGCGGCCGGCAGCATGCCGTAAAGCCGGAACGCGGCGAACACGACCAGCAGCAGGATGCCGATCATGCCGCCCTGCAGGCTCAGCGCGAACGCGCGGTGGCTGTCGCGCTTGCGCCAGCCGAACACCAGGCCGGCGACCGCCGCGGCGGCGATGCCGGCCAGGCGCAGGCCGATCGGCAGCGTCAGCCAACCCTGGTCGCTGGCGTACTTGAGCAGCGCGGCGACGCCGGCGAACAGCACCAGCATGCCGACCTTCACCGGCACGTTGCCGCTGGTGAACCAGCGTTTGACGGCGCGCAGCGCGATTGCGAGCGGATCCGGCGCATCCGGCGCCCGCGGGCGCGCGGGTGGAACCGGCGCCGGCGCGGCATCGGCATCGTGCCAGGCCTCGCGCGGCGGCACCGGCGGCAATGGCGGCGGTGCGGGACGCACGGATGCTGCCAGTGGATCGAGCGGATCGGGCCGGTACGGCGCCGGTGGTGGCGTTTCCACGATGGGCGGCACGCCGTCGGACGCAGGGTCGTCGGCACCGTAGCGGCCGGCCCGGCCGTCATCCGGATATCCGGTGCCCGCGGCGCCGCTATGCGCCGGGCCGGCAGCCGCCTGTGCGGGCGCGGACGATGCCGCGGCCGACGCCTGCGCGGCGCCACGCCGCAGACCCTCGACCGCCTGTTCGAGATCGGCGACCCGGCCGCGCAACCCGGCGATCATCGCCAGCGCGACGACCAGCAGCACCGGCACCAGCAGCAGCGCCAGGCCCAGCAACACCAGCACCCCTTCCATGCACGCATCCTGTCTGCGCCCCTGCGGCGCCCCGCCACATTACCCAGCGCGCGCACGAAAACAAGAAGCCCCGCTTGCGCGGGGCCTCCGGATACACGGCGGAGCCGTGGCGGTTACTTCGCCGCGACCACGCGCACCATCTCCAGGCACTTGTTGGAATAGCCCCACTCGTTGTCGTACCAGCTGACCAGCTTGACGAAGGTCGGGTCGAGCGCGATGCCGGCCTCGGCATCGAACACCGAGGTGCAGGTCTCGCCGCGGAAATCGGTGGCAACGACCTTGTCCTCGGTGTAGCCGAGCACGCCCTTGAGCGCGCCTTCGCTCTGCGCCTTCATCTCGGCCTTGATCTCGTCGTAGCTGGCCGGGTTCTCCAGCTCGACCGTCAGGTCGACCACCGACACGTCGGAGGTCGGCACGCGGAAGCTCATGCCGGTGAGCTTCTTGTTCAGTTGCGGGATCACCACGCCGACCGCCTTGGCCGCGCCGGTCGAGGACGGGATGATGTTCTCCAGGATGCCGCGGCCGCCGCGCCAGTCCTTGTTGCTGGGGCCGTCGACGGTCTTCTGGGTCGCGGTCGCCGCGTGCACGGTGGTCATCAGGCCGCGCTTGATGCCCCACTTGTCGTGGACCACCTTGGCGATCGGCGCCAGGCAGTTGGTGGTGCACGAGGCGTTGGAGACGATCGCCTCGCCGGCGTAGCTGCCGTCGTTGACGCCGAACACGAACATCGGCGTATCGTCCTTCGACGGCGCCGACAGGATGACCTTCTTCGCGCCGGCGTCGATGTGCTTCTGCGCGGTCTCCTTGGTCAGGAACAGGCCGGTCGATTCGATGACCACCTCGGCGCCGACCTCGTCCCACTTCAGGTTGGCCGGGTCGCGTTCCTGGCTCAGGCGGATCTTCTTCCCGTTGACGACCAGGGTATTGCCCTCGACCGAGACCTCGCCATCGAAACGGCCATGCACCGAGTCGTAGCGCAGCATGTAGGCCAGATAGTCGGGTTCGAGCAGGTCGTTGATCGCGACGATCTCGATGTCGCCCCCGAAGTTCTGCACCGCCGAGCGCAGCACGTTGCGGCCGATGCGGCCGAACCCGTTGATGCCTACCTTGATCGTCATGACGCCGGACTCCTGCATCCGCGCGGTCGCGCGGGAGATGTGGAAAGGGATGGAACGAATGCTGCGCGGCGACGGACGCCGGTGCGGGCAGCGCCGGCCATTCTAGCAAGCCGGTCCGGGGCCATCGGCCGCGGCGCCCCGGAAACGCCCGCACCGCAGCGCAAAACCCGCCATTGCGCCTTGATCGCGATCAAGGCGCGCCTGTTCATCGGGGCGGACACTGTCGCCACACCCCAACGACAGACAAGAGAACCGCCATGCGTACCCTTCCCCTCGCCCTGATCGCCGCCGCCCTCGCCGCCGGTGCCGCGCTGCCCGCCGCCGCCCAGTCCGCCGGCGACTGGACGCTGGCCGTCGGCGCCCACCAGGTCGACCCCAAGTCCGACAACGGCGCGCTCGCCGACGGCACCCTGCCGCTGGCGATCGGCAGCAGCGCCCGCCCGACGATCGCCGCCGAGTACTTCGTGCGCGACAACCTCGGCATCGAAGTGCTGGCCGCGCTGCCGTTCCACCACGACATCGACGTCAAGGGCGTGGGCAAGGTCGGCAGCACCAAGCACCTGCCGCCGACCGTCAGCCTGCAGTACCACTTCAACAGCGCCGGCACGGTCTCGCCGCTGCTCGGCATCGGCGTCAACTACACGACGTTCTTCAGCGAGGCCACGACCGGCGCGCTGGCCGGCACCAAGCTGGACCTGAAGGATTCCTGGGGCCTAGCGGCGCATGCCGGCCTGGACTTCAAGGTCGGCCAGAGCGGCAAGATCCGCGTCGACGTGCGCTGGATCGACATCGACACCGACGTCAGCGTCGACGGCGCCAGGCTCGGCACCGCCAACATCGACCCGCTGGTCTACGGCGCGGCCTACGTGCTGACGTTCTGAGCGCCTTCCCCTCCCGGTGCGCGACGCACCGGGCGGGGCCGGTAGAATGGACCGCATGCACCGATTCGTCCTGGCCTGCGGCCTCGCCTTCGTCTTCTTCCCCGCCGCCGCCTTCGCCTGGGGCGGCATGGGCCATCGCCTGGTCGCCGAACTGGCCGAGCAGGACCTCACCCCGGCCGCGCGCGCCGAAGTCGACCGCCTGCTGGCCGGCGAATGCGCACCGGCCCGGCAGCCGCCGGGCACGGCCGGCGACGCGCCCGTCGAAGGATGCAATCCGACGCTCGCCGGCATCGCCAGCTGGGCCGACGAGCTGCGCGAACACGACCCCGACCTCGGCCGCCGCTCCGCGCGCTGGCACTACGTCAACATCGGCGAATCGGCATGCGTGTACGACGCCGCGCGCGACTGCCCCGGCGGCGACTGCGTGGTCGAGGCGATCCGCGAACAGGCCGCGATCCTCGGCGACACCGCGCGCAGCGATGCCGAGCGCCGCCAGGCACTGAAGTTCGTCGTGCATTTCGTCGGCGACGCGCACCAGCCGATGCATGCCGGCTACGCCCACGACAAGGGTGGCAACACGAAGCAGATCAACCATCGCGACCGCGGCAGCAACCTGCACGCGTTCTGGGACAGCGGCATGCTGAACAGCACCCGGCGCACGCAGGCACAGTGGCTGGCGCGGCTGCAGTCGCGCCAGCCCGCGGTCGCGGACGCCACCGTCCTGCCGCCGCAGTCGCAGGCCTGGGCCGAACATGCCTGCCGCATCGTGCTGCAGCCCGGCGTCTATCCGCCGCGCGCGCGCATCGGCGACGACTATGTCGCGGCGCACCTGCCGACGGTGGAGCAGCAGCTGCGCGATGCCGGCGCGCGCCTCGGCGCGCTGCTGAACGCGACGCTGGACCCGACGCCGGCGCCTTGACGGATCCGCAACACATCGCCGGGCGACGTGGCCTACCATCGGCCGCTGGCAACGCGCGGAGCCGATGATGCGACCCGAGGTCGTCCCGTTCTTCCACGACGGCAGCAACACGTGGAGCTATGTCGTCCACGACCCGGGCTCGCGGGCGGCGGCGATCATCGACCCGGTACTCGACTTCGACATGGCCTCGGCGCGCACGTCGACGTCTTCGGCCGAGCGGCTGCTGGCATACGTCGGCGAGCATGGCCTCGACGTCCAGTGGATCCTCGAGACCCACGCCCACGCGGACCACCTGTCGGCCGGCGACTGGCTGCGCCGGCAGTTGCCCGGCGCGCGGCTGGCGATCGGCGACGGCATCCGCACCGTGCAGAAGACCTTCCGCCCGATCTTCAACCTCGGCGACCATTTCCCGGTCGACGGTTCGCAGTTCGACCATCTGTTCGCGGCCGATGCGCGGTTCCGCATCGGCGCGCTCGACGCCCGGGTGATCCCGGTTCCCGGCCATACCAGCGACAGCAACGCCTACCTGGTCGGCGATGCGCTGTTCACCGGCGATTCGCTGTTCATGCCCGACGGCGGCACCGCGCGCTGCGATTTCCCCGGCGGCGACGCGGCCACGCTGTACCGCTCGATCCAGCGGCTGTTCGAACTGCCCGACGAGACCCGCGTGTTCGTCTGCCACGACTACGGCCCCGGCGGCCGCGACGTGGCCTGCGAGACCACGATCGGCGCGCAGAAGCGGGACAACATCCATGTCGGCGGCGGCATCGACGAGGCCACGTTCGTCGCCACGCGCGAGGCACGCGATGCCACGCTGTCGATGCCGGCGCTGATCCTGCCGTCGGTGCAGACCAACCTGCGCGCCGGCGCGCTGCCCGAACCCGAGGCCAACGGCGTGCGTTACCTGAAGCTCCCGGTCGATACCCTGTAGCCGCCCGCCGCATCGTCCGTCACGCGGCCGCGCTATGCTCGGACCGCCGAAACGAAGGAAACCCGCATGTCCGCCCCGCGCCCGCTCCGCCTGCTGTCGCTGCTGCTGGCATCGAGCGGCATCGCCGTCGCGCACGACCATGCGCAGGACCCGACGCTGCGCGCGTCCGAGCCCGACACGCCGGCAATCGCCTCGCCGGTGGTCGTCCCGCTCGACGCGGGCAACCGTGCCGCGTTGCCGCGGCATGCCGTCGAAGCCGTAGCGCACGGCCAGACCCTGCGCTGCGAAGGCGTCTCGCTGACGGCGCTGCTGCAGGCCGGGGACGCGATGCCGGACACGCCGCTGCGCGGTCCGCACCTGGCCCGCTACGTGCTGGTGCAGGGACGCGACGGCTATCGCGCGCTGTTCTCGCTGGCCGAACTCGATGCCACGCTCGGCAATGCGCAGGTGGTGCTGGCCGACCGCTGCGACGGCCAGCCGATCGGCGACGACGCCGGTCCTTTGCGTCTGGTCGTGCCCGGCGATTCGCGTCCCGCCCGCGGCGTGCGCCAGGTCGACAGCATCACCGTCATCGTCGCGCCCTGACGCCTCCCCCTTCTACCGCCTCCCGATCCCGGCCCCGACATGTCCAAGTTCCGCATCCGCCTGCCCGCCCTGCCCCACCTGCCGACCCTGCTGATGGCGGCACTCCTGATGCTGGCCGCACCCGCCATCGCGCAGCGGCCCGCGGGCGACGCAGGCCAGGCGCCGATCACGGTGTTCGCCGCCGCCAGCCTCAAGGAATCGATGGACGCGGCCGCCGCGCGCTACCGCGAGGAGACGGGCCAGCCGGTGCGGGTGTCCTACGCGGCCAGTTCGGCGCTGGCGCGGCAGATCGAACAGCGCGCGCCGGCCGACGTGTTCGTCTCCGCCGATCTCGAATGGATGGACTGGCTGCAGCAGCGCGACCTGATCGATCCCGCCTCGCGCAGCAACCTGCTCGGCAACACCCTGGTGCTGGTCGCGCCCGCCGGCAGCACCGCGCAACCGTTCGTGCTCGGTCCCGACAGCGACCTGCTGCCATTGCTGGGGCCGCGCGGCCGGCTGTCGCTGGCGCTGACCGCCAGCGTCCCCGCCGGCAAGTACGCCAGGGCCGCCTTCACCAGCTTCGGAAGCTGGCGTGCGCTGCAGCCACGGGTCGCCGAATCAGACAGCGTGCGCTCGGCGCTGCAGCTGGTCGCGCGCGGCGAGGCGCCGCTGGGCGTGGTCTACGGCAGCGACGCGCTGGCCGAGCCGCGGGTCAAGGTGCTCGCGACGTTCCCCGCCGACAGCCACCCGCCGATCGTCTATCCGGTCGCGCGGATCGCGGCCAGCCGCAATCCGCAGGCCGCCGCGTTCGTACGCTGGCTCGAGGGCGAAACCGCCAGTGCGATCTTCCGCGCGCATGGCTTCACGATCCGCTGAACGGGCCGCCGGACAGGCGCGCTGAACGGCATGGACACGTGGCTGCACTTCAGCGCGGATGAACTGGTCGCGATCCGGCTGAGCCTGAAGGTCGCCAGCGTCGCCGCGCTGGCCAGCCTGCCGCTGGGCATCGCGGTCGCCTGGCTGCTGGCGCGCCGCCGCTTCTTCGGCAAGGCGCTGCTCGACGCGTTGGTGCACCTGCCGCTGGTGCTGCCGCCGGTGGTGGTCGGCTACGCACTGCTGGTGCTGTTCGGCGGCAACGGCGTGATCGGCCGCTGGCTGGAGGCCACGTTCGAATTCACCTTCGCGTTCCGCTGGACCGGCGCCGCGCTGGCCAGCGCGGTCATGGGCTTCCCGCTGATGGTGCGCACGATCCGGCTGTCGATCGAGAACGTCGACCGCCGCCTCGAACAGGCCGCAGCGACCCTCGGCGCCGGCCCGCTTCGGGTGTTCTTCACCATCACCCTGCCGCTGGCCTGGCCCGGCCTGGTCGCCGGCGCGGTGCTGGCGTTCGCCAAGGCGCTGGGCGAGTTCGGCGCGACGATCACCTTCGTCTCCAACATCCCCGGCCAGACCCAGACCATGTCGTCGGCGATCTACGGGCTGATGCAGGTGCCCGGCGGCGAGGCCGGCATCTGGCGGCTGGCCGCGGTCGCGGTCGCGATTTCGCTGGCCGCGCTGCTGGCCTCGGAATGGCTGGTGCGGCGCCAGCGCGGCGAGGCGTACGACTGATGCTGGCGATCGACATCGACCTGCAGCGGGGGAAGTTCAGGCGCCACGTGCGGATCGAGGCCGCCGAGCGCGTGGTCGCGCTGACCGGCCCCTCCGGCGCCGGCAAGACCAGCGTGCTCAACGCGATCGCCGGCCTGGCCACGCCGCGCGCCGGACGCATCGAGATCGACGGCCGCGTGCTGTTCGACAGCGCGCGCGGCATCGACCTGCCCGTCCACAGGCGCCGGATCGGCTACGTGTTCCAGGAGGCGCGCCTGTTCCCGCATCTCGACGTGCGCGGCAACCTGCGCTACGGCCGCCATGCCGGCGCACCGCAGGGCGCGACGTTCGAATTCGGGCAGATCGTCGAACTGCTCGGCATCGGCCCGCTGCTGGCGCGGCGCCCGGCCAACCTGTCCGGCGGCGAGGCCCAACGCGTGGCGATCGGCCGCGCGCTGCTGTCGCAGCCGGCGCTGCTGCTGCTCGACGAGCCGCTGTCGGCGCTGGACCAGGCGCGCCGCGAGGAGCTGATCCCGTACCTGCAGCGCGTCCGCGACGGGATCCGCCTGCCGATGCTCTACGTCAGCCACACCCCGGACGACGTGCGCCGCATCGCCTATGCGATCCACACCCTCGACGATCCCCCGCACCGCGACGCTCCGTAGAGCGCGTTGTCCACCCCTTGCAGGAGCACGGCCGATGAAACGCTACCGCAAGCACGACTTCCCGACCAACCAGGTGCGCCGCTTCCTCGAACCCGGCCCGGTGGTGCTGGTCAGCACCGCGTGGAACGGCGAGCGCGGCATCATGACCATGGGCTGGCACATGATGCTGGGCTGGAACCTGGTCGGTGCCTACATTACCGCCGGCACCCACAGTCACCGGCTCGCGCGCGGCAGCGGCGAATGCGTGATCAACCTGCCGACGCTGGACCTGCTCGATACCGCGGTCGGCATCGGCAACTGCAGTGGCAGCGACGGCGACAAGTTCGACCGCTTCGGGCTGAGCGCGTCGCCGGCAGCGCGGGTGCGGGCACCGCTGATCGCCGAATGCCATTCCAGTTTCGAATGCGTGCTGCGGGAAGCCCACGACAACGCCGACTACGACCTGTTCGTCTGGGAAGTGGTGCAGGCGCACGTGGCGCCGGTCCCGAAGCGGCCCCGCACCGTGCACTACCGCGGCAACGGCGAGTTCATGGTGTCGGGAAAGGAAGTGTCGCGGCGCAGGCTGTTCCGCCCGGAGATGCTGGAGGAATAGCCGCCCGCCGGCGTTCAGTCCGCCCGGGCGGGGCGGCCCGGACCCGCCGCGCCCGCATCCGGCACCGCAGGGCCATTCACGCCGGCCCGCTTATGCTCGGGCCATGACCGAATTCATCGACGCCCTCGACGTCGCGGTGGCGCGCATGCTGGCGCGGGTCGACGGCCCCCTGCATGTCGGTGCGCCGCTGGGCCTCGGCAAGCCGCACCGGCTGCTCAACGCACTCTACGATGCCGCGCTGGCCGACCCGACGCGGCCGTTGACGCTCTACACCGCGCTGTCGCTGGATCCCCCGGCCGGTGGCGATGATCTCGAGGGGCGCTTCCTCGGCCCGTTCGCCGAGCGTCACTTCGGCAAGGACTTCGTCCGCCTGAAGTACGTCGACGCGCTGCGCCGCGACGCGCTGCCGTCGCACGTCGCGGTCGAGGAGTTCTATCTGCAGTCGGGCGCGATGCTCGGCTCGACCCAGTCCCAGCGCCGCTACGCCAGCCTCAACTACACCCACGTCGCACGTGCGCTGGCCGACCGCGGCGTCAACGTGCTGGTGCAGAAGGTCGCGAGCAACGAGGACGCCAGCCGCTTCTCGCTGTCGTCGAACACCGACCTGACCTTCGACGCGATCGACGCGCTGCTCGCGGCCGGCCGTCCGCGGCCGCTGCTCGTGGCGGAAGTAGACCCGCAGCTGCCGTGGCTCGGCGGCACCGCGGCGGTCGACGCGGCGTTCTTCGATCTCGTGGTCACCCCGCCGCCGCCGTACCCGCGACTGTTCGGCCTGCCGCGGCAGCCGGTATCGGACGCCGACTATGCGATCGGCTTCCTCGCCAGCGCGCTGGTGCGCGATGGCGGCACCCTGCAGATCGGCATCGGCACGCTGGCCGACGCGCTGAGCCATGCGCTGGCGCTGCGGCATACCGACAACGCCGCCTACCGGCGCGTGCTGCACGCGCTCGACCCCGACATTGCCCGCCATCCCGCCGTGCGTCGCTGCGGCGGCCTCGATCCGTTCGTGCAGGGCCTGTACGGCTGCAGCGAGATGATCAACGAGGGGTTCAGGCGGCTGGTCGAGGTCGGCGTGATCCGCCGCCGGGTGGTCGACAAGGCGGCGCTGATGCGACGCGCCAACGACGGCAGCGCCAGCGCGCTGGACCAGGAGCTGATCGCACGCGACGGCGAGTTCCTGCATGGCGCGTTCTACCTCGGCTCGCCGGACTTCTACGCCTGGCTGCGGGGGCTCGACGCCGACACGTGCCGCGGCATCGGCATGAAGCGCGTCGGCGAGGTCAACGAACTGTACGGCCTCGACGAAGGCCTGGAGCGCCTGCAGCGCCGCGACGCGCGCTTCTTCAACAGCTGCATGATGGCCACCGCGCTCGGCTCGGCCGTGTCCGACGGGCTCGACGACGGCCGCGTGGTGTCGGGCGTCGGCGGCCAGTACAACTTCGTCGCGATGGCGCATGCGCTGCCCGATGCGCGCTCGGCGCTGCTGCTGCGCGCGAGCCGCGAGGATGGCGGCAGGCGCGTGTCCAACATCCGCTGGCACTACGGCCACACCACCATCCCCCGGCACCTGCGCGATCTCTACATCACCGAGTACGGCATCGCCGACGTGCGCGGCCTGACCGACGAGGACTGCGTGCTGGCGATGACCCGCATCGCCGACGCCGCGCACCAGTCGCATCTGCTCGAGCGCGCGCGCGCGTCGCGCAAGCTCGACCCGCGCTTCGTCGCGCCGCCGGCATGGGCGCGCAACACGCCCGAACGCCTGCGCGAAGCACTGGCGCCGCTGCGCCGCGACGGCAGCCTGCCCGACTATCCGCTGGGCAGCGATTTCGATGCGGTCGAGCAGCGCCTGCTGCAGGCGCTGGGTTGGCTGAAGTCGCGCACCGCGACCCGCGGCGGCAGGCTGCGCACCATCGTCGCGGCGCTGCGCGACGGCCGCACGGACGATGCGGACGCACTGCGGCGGATGGCGCTGGACGCGCCATCGGGCATTCGCGAACGGCTGCTGGCACGGCTGCTGGCACTGGGCCTGTCGTCGACGGCCGTGGCGCACGGCGACGGACCGGCGCGTCCGTCCGCCGGATGAGCACGGCCCGATGGCGGGCGCGCACGTTGCAATGTCGCGCCCGCGCCGCCATCTTGCCGGCAACGACAGGTTCCACAGGACATCCCATGGCCACCCGCGCCGACCAGATCCGCGATGCCCTCGCCGCGCTCGCGCCAAGCCATCTCGAAGTGCACGACGAGAGCCACATGCACAGCCGCGGACTGGAGACCCACTACAAGGCGGTGATCGTCAGCGAGGCCTTCGCGGGCAAGCGCGCGATCCAGCGCCACCAGCTCGCCTACCGCACGCTGGGCGAACAGATGCAGCGCATCCACGCCCTCGCGCTGCATACCTTCACTCCGGAGGAATGGGCCGCCGAGGCCCGGGTGCCCGACTCGCCGACCTGCCGTGGCGGCAGCAAGCACGACAGGCCCGCGTAAGGCGGGTCTCGACCCGCCACCAGGTCCTTCCATGCGATAGGCGGGTCGAGACCCGCCCTTGTGTCTTGGAGTCAGCCCTGATCAGGCAGACTCTCCCGGTGATCCGGGAGGTTCCGACGATGCCGTACCCGCCCTGAAGCCATCGAGCTTGTTGCGTAGATTCGGCACGTCGGAA